>JANOWZ010000319.1:0-2954 GCA_031418155.1 Deinococcales bacterium | reverse complement strand
TTCCGGCAGCGTCACCACCCTCGAGATCACCGGTGTCGCACTGACCTACGACCCGCAGGACAAACCGACCATTCGCATCAAGGTCAGCGACGCGAACGGCCTGACACCAGCCGATGGCCTGATCACCGTTCTTGTCAATCCCGAACCGAGCATCACCGATGCTGACCCGAACCAACCGGGATTCCAAGTCGCCTTTAAAGACGGGCTCGCCAGCATCCCACTCTCGAGCATCGGTGTCCGCTCGAGCGTCAAAGTGGAGGCAAACATCGGTGAGGTTCGCACCAACGCCGAATTTCCCGTGCAAGCCAGCACACGCCCGCCGTTCGCGGTTGGATTGGTCAGCTTTGAGGCACGATTCTCGAGCCCATTCACAATCGCAACCAGCCTTTCCGCCTTCGCCCGCAGCACCGTTTTCGGGGATTCACTGCTGACCATCGGGATTGATGCTCGAGCCCGTTACGACACAAAACTGACCCTGACCGGCAACCTCCAACCCAGCACGCAACCTTACGAACGCTTTCCGCTGTTGGGCGACGGCAGCCGACGCGGAAGCGATGTCAACTCGAGCGACGGATTCTTCATCCGCCTCGAGCGCGGCCCGAGCTTTCTTCAATACGGTGGCTTCAATACTGGATTCGACGGCAACCTCTCGGGTTACGGCGCAGGCTTCAACGGCCTGTCTGGACTCCTGCGTGGCGCGTTTGACGAAACCAGCACTTACCGCCTGAGCAGTTTCGCGGCCCTCGTACCACAATCGAACCGTAACAACATCACGGTTCAAAATCCGTATGGCACTCCAGGCGATGGAACCAGCCTCGTTAGGCTCGAGGGCGCACCGATCAAACCCGGCAGTGAGCGCATCAGCGTAGTCGTGCGCGACGCGAAAGCACTTGCAATCAAACTCTCCGAACGCCAACTTGAGCGATTGGGTGAGTACACGATTGACACCATTTCTGGCATTGTCCTGCTGCAAAAACCGTTGAATCGCACGGACGAAAACGGCAACCTGCAATACCTGGTCGTCGAGTACGCCAGCGAAGCGACTGACCTGCCGTTCGAGTTGCGAACTGGAGCGCAAGGTCAACTCGAGTTTGCACTTCCCGGAAGCAGCGTGGGTGTAAAAGCGACCATGCTCGAGTACAGCGCCGGGAAACCGATCCTGTTCGCGCTCGGCCTGGGGTACGCCAGCGATCCGAAGGCGAGCAGCGGTTTCAAACTCGATCTCGAGGCGGCCTACAGTGGAGCATTGGGATTGAACGGAGATGCGGCCTACACCGCGCCGAATTTCAACGCCAACGCACACTACCAAGACATTCAAATCGGTTTCGAGGGGCCGAACAAACCCGACGCGGGCCGCGCTGCGACGCTCGAAGCGACCTGGAAGATTTCGCCGACACTCGAGTTCAGTGCCAGCACCGCGCTCAGCCAAAGGTACATCGCACCGTTGAACACCAGCTTTGATGCTCGAGCCGACCTGCGCAATGATTTCGGCGGATTCAAGCTTGGGCTGGGAGCGCTGACCCGCATCAGCAACACATCCAGCCCAGATGCTTACGCCGTCGCCAGCCTGTTCGTGCCCCTCGAGCCGTTCCGCTTTAGCCTTGAGCAGCGAGTGCCAATCACGGGCGGAACCAGCGGGCAAACGGTCTTCACGGTCGCTTACGCGATCACGCAAGAATTCACGCTCGAGTTCCGTGATGTTTGGACGTACAACACCGGCAATGCTGGGACACTCGGATTCAAGGGAAGACTGGGCAACACGAATCTGGCAGCGAGTTACGAATTGCCGAACGACAGCGGACAGGCCGGACGCGCCCAAATCGGCGTGGACACCAGCCTGCCGATCACCCCAAATTTGAGCGCACAACTCGGCGCAGAATACGCGACACCGTTCAATCAAACCTCAACCCTCGGCGTGAATGTCGGCCTGAACCTTGCGGTGGACAACACCCGCGCCAGTGCTCGAGCGCAGTACAACCTTTCCGAACGCGGTTTGAAACAGGTCTACACCCTTGGCGGCGTGCTGCAACCGATCACCGGTCCGACACCATTGCTCTTCAGCCCGAGCCTCGAGTACACCAACGGTCCAGACGGCGAAGGCACGAAGTTCAGTTTGGCGGGCGCGTACCGTGGCGAGCAATGGACGGTGCTGACCAACCATGCGCTACGCATCGGACTGTACGTGCCAGGGGCAACCACCCGTGGCGATGCCAGCCTTGAGGGTGAGTTGCAAACAAATTTCAGCGCCAACGAATACTTCAGTGTGCGTGCAGGTGCAGCCTACAAATGGGCGCTCGAGGTCTTCACGTACCAGGTCAATCTCGGCGGCACGTGGTTCATCACCGATCCGCTCGGCATCAGCACAAACGCCGCCTACCTTTCACAACCAAGCACCAACACCAGCAAAACCTCGCTCGGGCTCGAGGTGAATTTCAAACTGATCACGAACTTGGTGGTCTCGGCAGGGTACAACTTTATTGGTTTTGATGGCCTGGGCACACTGAATACGCAGCAGGGTTTCTATGTGCGCCTCGACTGGAAGTTTGATGAACGGACCTTCTGGGGTGATCCGAACCCAACACCACCGAGCGAATGCTGCCCAAAGTGATGGGCCAAAGAGATGGGCCAAAGGGATGGGCTTGCCGTAGGAAATCGAACGCCAAAATTCGAGCCCGAACCTGAAGGAAATTCAGAATTCGGACTCGAATTTTTCTCGAGCATCACACGAATTCTTGGAGGTTCTTCGCCACTTTTGGTGCAAGCTTGAGCGACAATTCAATCGTGCAGTACAACTTTTTAATTCTTGCGTTATATTCAAAGTCGCACAGGATTTTGAAACACCTCCTTTACCCAAGGGATGCTGTCTTGAACACGCTCAAGTTCATTCGACCGGAAACCACCTGCACCAAAAGTAAATGAATTTCTCCATGCTTCTGAGCGCCCATTTCCCTGGC
>JANOWZ010000318.1:0-5411 GCA_031418155.1 Deinococcales bacterium | reverse complement strand
CTCGAATTTGGTTCGTAAAACCTTGTCGTTCAGTAAGCGGGTTGATCGGCATGAGATGCGAATTCGTGGGTTCGTGGATGTGTACAATGCGCCGTTAGAGGCTCGAGTTAGGATCAGTCAACAATAGGACACTACCGGATTTGCTATTGTTTGAAAGCGATCAGATGCCGGGAGTGCCACTCGATGACGTGCGTGAAGTCTCGAGGTACGTGGCCGCCATGGACCACGGCCTCGAACGATTGCGCGGCGGCTTTCCGCTCTCGATGCGGTTGCTGCGCGAGATCCATGGCGTGCTGATGTCTGGTGGTCGCGGCAGCGAACAGGACCCCGGTGAGTTCCGACGTTCACAAAACTGGATCGGCGGTTCGAGGCCCGGTAACGCCATGTTTGTGCCACCGCCCGCCGAACTGGTGCTGGACTTGATGAGTGACCTCGAGCGCTTCTTGCACGATCAACCGACGCGCACACCAACGCTGGTCAAGGCGGCCTTGGCGCACATGCAGTTTGAGACGATCCACCCGTTCCTCGATGGCAATGGTCGGCTTGGACGCCTGCTGATCACACTCTTGCTTTGCGAGAACGGCGTGTTGCAACAACCGATCCTGTATTTGAGTTTGTACTTGAAAGCGAACCGTCAAACGTATTATGACCTGCTGCAACGGGTGCGACTCGAGGGCGTCTGGGAAATCTGGCTCGAGTTCTTCCTGGAGGGCGTGCTCGAAACGGCAACGCAGGCGGTCACGACCTCGCGGGCGATCCTGGAATTACTGGAAGCGGATCGGCGGCAACTCGAGGGTTTGAACCGCGCCTCGAGCGTGGCCTTGCGGGTTCACAAACACTTGCAACGCAAGCTGTACGCCAGCGCCCCGCAACTGGTGACGGTGCTGGGGATTTCGTTACCGACGGCGCTCAGTGCACTCGAGAAGCTTGAAGGGTTGGGCATCGTGCAGGAAACCACTGGGAAGGCTCGGGATCGGATTTGGGTGTACGGCAAGTACTTGGCCTTGCTTGAGACGGGCATTGAGGTGGGTACGGGTTGAGCCAAAATCTACAGCCCTCAATGGCAGATCAGGATTGGTAGATTGCAGATCATGCTCGAGAATCAAAACGTGGATTGGGCGAGCCTCGGTCACGCATATGGCAGTGCCGAAGACACCCCCGCGCACCTGCAAGCGTTGACCAGTGAAGACACAGAGGCTCGAGCCTCTGCAATGGGCTTTTTGTACGGTGCGATCTTGCACCAGGGCACGATTTATCCCGCCACCGCAGCGGTGGTCATGCACTTGATTGACCTGCTCGAACAGCCGCAGGTGCCAGATCGGAGCGCCCTGGCTGAATTCTTGAGCATGGTCTCGCAAAGCCTGATCGAGTACGTTGAGGACGTTCCGGCAGACACCACCGGCAATGACAACTGGACGCAGCTTACGGCCCTGCCCACCCAAACGGCTTTTTTGAACGGCGTGCCAGTGCTGCTGAGGTTGCTCGAGCATCCCGGTGCCAGCTTGCGTTTGGCTGCTTGTCGCATGTTGCGCTGCACCCAGGTCAGGCGTTCAGACGTTGAACCGGTTTTGCGCACACGATGGTTGCTTGAACGTGACCCAAACGTGCGGCTTGGCTTGCTCGAGACGCTGATCAGGTTTTGGCGTGCATCAAGCAAATCCGGCGCAAGTCCAACCACGCATCTGGCATTGCGCCGAGTGGCACTGGCCGATCATGAACCTGCTGGTGTTCGCTTGCTGGCCGTTCATGGCCTGCTGCGCGGGTTGGGAACGGCTGCCCTGCCGGAATTGCAACCCGTGATTGTGGCGCACTTGGAAGCCGCAGGGCAAATGTTCGCCACGCCAGAACATGCGGCTTTCATGTACGGCTGGTCTGTGTTCTCAGCCGTGGACGACCCGGATGTGCTCTTTGACCTGCTGCGCAGCCTGTTGCAACACACGAGTGATCAGGTGCGTGCTCAGGCCTCATCAGAACTGGCCGTGCTTGCGCGAGCGGACCGAATGATTGCCGAACGGGCTGGAAGTCTGTGGGCCGGGTTGTTGCTTGATCCAAACGAGGACATTCAATGGCAGGCGATGGCGTCCCTCAGCGAATTTCGCCGTGCCGCCCGCGAGTGCATTGATGTGCTGCTGAAGGCGTTGCAGTCCGGTCCGAATCCGCAAGCGGCAGCGCTGGCCTTGGCCCGGATACGTGAGCCTCGGGCCTTGCCGATCCTGGCCGAACGGCTGCATGACCCGAACGAATGGTACAGCATGCAGGAGGTCCTGAAAGCCTACGGCCCGGTTGCCGCACCGCTGGTGCCCACCCTGCTCGAGGTGTTGGATTCCAACGGCGTGCCCAAAGCGATTCAGGAGATCTCGCACTTGATTTCAGACACGCAGTACAAGGCGATTCATCGCCTGAACGTGGTGCAAATGCTGGCCACAATTGGTCACGGTGCCCGTGAGGCCATCCCGACCCTGCATGCGATGTTCATGGCGGCTCTTCATGGACATCGCATGCGCTTGCTTTACGCATTGATGGCGATTGACGCCAGCGCCCTTCCCATCGAAACGCTGGTGTCGTTGCTGACCGATCATCAAGGCAAGAACGACACAAACACGGCATCGGATGCTTGGATGATCCTGAGCGCCTTGCAAGCCTGCGGTCCTCGAGCCAGCATGGCGGTTCCAACCTTACGGTCACTGCTTGAAGATGACGAAGACCACATCCGGTTCTTGGCCGCCGCTGCCCTGGGGGCCATCGGGGCCGAACACGCCGCAGCCCAGGCTGAATTTGAGGCGGTGTTGGCGCAAGAACTGGCCAGCGAAGCCAACCACAATGACCAATCCATCAGCGCTTTTGAGGGTCTGGCTTCACTGGGGTCCACTGCAAGCTCGAGCCTGCCATGGATTGAACATGGTGTGCGCCACCACTTGCCATCGGTTCGTTGTGCTGCCGCGTGGGCGCACCATCGTGTGACTGGACAAACCACACTGGCCGTGCCGGTCTTTGTTGAAACCTGTCAAACAGCACCCGATTTGATCACCCTCAAGCGGCTCGGGCAGATCGGGCCTGAGGCGCACCCGGCCATTCCCGTCTTGCGGGCGTTGCTGGATTCTCGCAGTCGGGCCAAAGGGATTTGGGGGCGACCCGTGGACCATGCCGAACAGGACGAGCACTTGTGTGAGGCGGCATTGCAAACCTTGGCATGCATTGAGCCGAGATTCAGTGCTTGAGCGCAGAAACAGGCAAGGCAGTTTCAAACCAATGCGATACGGATGCGCAACTCGAGGTTTGATGATGTTGTGTTCGCAGGATGGAGGCTTCAGGTCACTTTCCGAGCAAGCGTTCTGGCCCAACCAGGTGAAGCTGCGGGTCTTTCCTGGCACAGGTCTTGAGTGCCGGTGTGAACCCTGACCTCGAGAACAACACGTACTGCGTGTGAGCGTTGCGAGTGCCGTACTTCGCCTGCCCGGAAGTCTCGAGCAGCCGTTCGAGCACGTTCTCACCCACAGGGTCCTTCCACCATTTGCATTCACCGTACACGCTCGAGCCATCAAGGAGTTCTGCGGCCACGTCCAGGTCATGATCCGCAGCCCAAACCCGCCCGACCGTGCGGGCAGGCTGACCCAGGATTTCTTGCCCATGCAACCGCATGTAATCCCGGCAGATGCCCTCGAAGATGCTGCCCATGTGATCATCCAACAACGGTGCGATCAGCGTTTGCAGCACCTCGCGGGCATGCCCCGCCTCAAGAGCACTTTGGTTGGGCAGCACGAAACGAAACCAGAACTCGAGGAATGGGTCTTGCAGCGTGTAACGTCGGTTGCGGTCCTTGTCGTTCGCATCCATGGACCGTGTGACTGCGATCAGGCGCAAACCCTCGAGTTTCTTGATGTACGGGGCGAGTTGCGCCCCATCTTTGAAATCCTTGACGCGCCCGATGATTTCGCCCCATTCGTGACAGCCTTCGCTGATGGCCCGCAGCACGCTGGCGTAGCGTTGCGGGGCGCTCAGTTCGGATTGCAGGAGTTGAGTGGGTTCATCAAACAACGGTGCGCCGCGTTCAAGCACGATCTCGAGCAGGTTCGTTTCGAGGTTCTTGCTGGGGTCGATCATGGCGAGGTAGTACGGCATGCCGCCGAACAGACCGTAGAGGCGCAGTTGTTCGTCTGGTTTCCAGTTCGGCACCCATACTGCCACGTCACGGTACGGCATTGGTTCAAGGTCGAGGGTCAGGTTGTGCCGTCCGCGCAACGGGTTGCGTTCACTCAGGAGTTCTTCCATGAAGGCGATGCTCGAGCCGCAAAGGATCAGGTTCAGGGGTGTGTTGTTGGCGCGGATGCGATCCCAGGCGGCTTGCACAAGGCTGGGCAGGCCGGGTTGAGCTTCGCAGAGGTAGGGAAATTCGTCGATCACCACGCTCAGTGTTGGTTGGGCTGGTTTTGATTTGGTAAATCGAGCCTGATCTTGTGCGACGGTCTCGAGGTAGGCGAGCACACCAGACCAATCGTTGAGTCCGGCCAGGATCGGGCTTGTGCCAAGGGTGGTCTCGAGGCTGCGTTTGAACAGGGCCAGGTTGTCGGTGTCGGTCAGTCGGCTGGCTTGGTGGTAAACGAATCGTGTACCGCGAAGGCTCTCGAGGATCAGGGTGCTTTTTCCGACGCGACGGCGACCGTAGAGGACGATCAGGGATGGGTGTGGTCGGGTGTATTCGCGGTTGAGGAGTTCGAGTTCGTGGGTTCTGCCAATGAAGGTCATGGTTTAGACTAGCAGAAATTAGCCTAAATTGAATTATGCTAATCAGTATCGAATACCGGAGACTGCACTTCACGCTCGAGACAGGGCTTTCACCTTCAACAAGTAACGGCGGGTACGGATTGAGCCGAAGTCAATAGCCCTGAATCGCTGGCCACGGTTATGGACGGTCAACCGGTGGTTCTTGTTCGTTGATGACATCCAAAGTATGGTGTGACACACTGAACGCATGCTTGAGCATGGGTTGATATGGTCCGTCTAAATGGAATCTTGCGTGGCTTCGGTTGTCTTGTGGCGTTCATGGCTTGTACCGTATCGGCACCTGAACCGGTGACCGAACAGGTCGTGCAGATCCATCCTTCAGGGCCATTGTTCACCAATCAACTGGTGGAAATTCAAGTGGACGTTACCGGCGGCCCGGCTGTGGTGGAAGTGCTGCGCGATGGTCAAAAAGTTGCGGTGTTGCAGGCACCTTACGCATATGCATGGGACACACGCTCGGTCCAAGAAGGCACGTATGCGCTCACGGCACGCATCACGCGGGGCACACAGGTGACCAACAGTCAACCGGTGCAGGTCACGGTGGATCGGACCTCGCCCCGTGTGGTTTCTCATGTGCCAGGTGCTTTGGGGCACGTGTTGAACGCGCAACCGTTGCTGGTTCGTTTCGA
>JANOWZ010000317.1:0-7712 GCA_031418155.1 Deinococcales bacterium | reverse complement strand
GATTTGCATTGCGTGGTTGGTGTCTTCCAGAAGGCGATCTTGTCAAAATTCTGGAAACCGTTCGTGGCGCAACCCTCTTTGCCCAACAGCGTGCTCGCGGTGCAACCCTTCGGTGAGGCTGGAACGCTACCGAACCAGGCGGCGACATCGCCCTGAACCTTCGGATTGAGGCTCCATTCCATCCATTTGTAGCCGCAGTTCGGGTGCTTGGCGGTGGCGGACATCATCGTGGTGTCGGCCCAACCGGTCGCGCCCTCTTTTGGCACAACGCTGCCGATCTTTTGCTTGTTGGCCTGCAAGGTGTTCACCTGGAACGGCCATGAGGCGCTGGCAACGATACCTTCGTTCGTGAAGTCCTGAACCTGCACGTTCGCGTCGTGCCAGTAGCGTTGAATCAACGGGTGTTGCGCCCGCAGCAGCTCGAGCACCGCCGCATATTGTGCTTCGTTCAGTTCGTAAGGGTCTTTGATGCCCAGGGCTGGATTCTTGGATTTGAGGTACAGCGCGGCATCGGCGATGTAAATCGGGCCGTCGTAGGCTTGAACGCGACCTTCGTTGCTTTTGCCGTCCGGGAGTTCTTGCGGCTCGAAGGTCACGGCCCAACTCGAGGGTGGAGTCTTGAAAACATCGGTGTTGTACATCAAGACGTTCGGTCCCCACTGGTACGGCGTGCCGTAATGAACGCCGTTGACGGTGTGCCAGGCCGCGTTTTGCAATCGCTTGTCCACCGTGCCGAAGCTTGGGATCAGTTTGGTGTTGATCGGTTGGATCTTCTTGCCGTACACAAGGCGCAGGCTCGCATCACCGGAGGCCGTCACGAGGTCGTAGCCGCCCTGGTTCATCAGGGAAACCATCTCGTCGGACGTACCGGCGGTTTTGACCACAACCTTGCATTTGGTGGCTTTCTCGAAACCCGTCACCCAGTCGTAGGCCTTGTCGCTTGCGCCGCGTTCGATGTAACCGGGCCAAGCGACAATGCTGACCTCACCCTCGAGCTTGCCGAGTTTTTGCATGCCCATGTTTTGTGCCATTGACAGGCCAATGCCTGCCCCGACTGCCGTGACACCCAACGCCAATAGGACCCATCTCGTGTACTTCATACGCCCTCCCTGTGATGTTCACCTGGCGATGACCATCCTGTGTTGATTAGCTCGAGGGTCAATCTAGCGGTTCGGAATCGGCTGTTCAAGTGGCGGGCTTCACGGTTTTTTGCGTCAGTCTGGTCTGAAATGCGTTTGGGAGTCGTGTGGGAGTCGTTGTGATGGCACCCATCTCGAGGGTGTTTTGCCGGGGGTTCCGGTTTGCCGGTTCTTCTGCTATACTTCCACGGCTGCCGCGACCCCTTCACGGGTTGATTCGCGCAAATCAGTAAGCTCGAGTGCGTCTGGTGAGGTTCTTAAACCTGGCCGATGAACGAGGCCCGGAGGAAGTAATGGCGAAACATCCCGTTCCGAAAAAGAAAACCTCGAAATCCAAGCGCGACATGCGCCGTTCACACCATGCGTTGGTCGTGCCAAACCTGACCACCTGCAAGAATTGCGGTTCGAAGAAGATCCAGCACGTGGTTTGCGGTTCCTGCGGTTATTACGACGGCCGTCAGGTCCTCGAGATCAGCGCGTAATCGATTTTTGATTGGTCTTCATGCCCGCCGCCTCACGGTTTTGTGAGGTGGCGGGTTAGTCTTGGCCCATCTGAGTCGTGATTGAGGAGAAACTTAATGCCATCAACCAATGCTGTTGTCAACGCGGTTGGCCTGACCGCCCTGGGCACGTTCGTGCCCGCGAACATCGTCACCAACAAGGACCTCGAGAAGATCGTTGACACGAGTGACGAGTGGATTCAGGCCCGCACCGGGATCAAGGAACGCCGGATCGCGGCGGATGACGAGTTCGTGTCCACGCTGGCGTTTCGGGCAACGCAAAACTTGATTGACCGCTATGGCCCAAATGTGCTCGAGGGTGTGGACATGGTGATTGTGGCCACGAACACCCCGGATGCCTTATTTCCGAGCACGGCGGCGGCGGTTCAGACGCATTTTGGTTTGTCGGCGGGCGCGTTTGATTTGCTGGCGGCCTGTCCGGGCTGGGTCTACGCGCTCTCGAGCGCCCATGCTTACGTCAAGGCGGGCTTGTGCCGGAAGGTCTTGGCGATTGGTTCGGAGGTGCTCTCCAAGGTGCTCGATTGGAACGACCGCACAACCTGCGTGCTGTTTGGCGATGGGGCCTGCGCGGGCATCATTGAGGAAGTCCCCGAAGGCTACGGCTTCAAGAGCTTTGTCCTCGGGGCAGATGGGGCAGGCGGCAAGCACTTGCATTTCAAGGGGATTGCCAATTGCTTACCGGACGGTACGCCAATCACCGAGAAGCTGTACATGAATGGTCGTGAGGTTTTCAAGTTTGCGGTACGGGTGATGACAACCGCGACCACGCAGGCGCTCGAGGATGCGGGCATGAACATCGATCAGATCGAGTTGTTCATTCCGCATCAGGCGAATTACCGGATCATCGATTCGGCGCGTGAGTACCTGAAATTGCCGCTCGAGAAGGTCATGTCGAACGTGGACCGCTACGGGAACACTTCGACTGCCAGCGTTGGCATCGCCTTGCGTGAGGCGCTCGATTCTGGGCGTGTCGGAGATGGCCACGAGTTGCTGTTGGTCAGTTTCGGCGCGGGCCTGACATGGGCCTCGACCGTGCTGCGTTGGCACGAGAAGTACATCCCTTTGACCCATTGACGGCGAACGGATTCAAGGCTCGGGCCACGATGCCCGCGCCTTTTTCGTCCGATGCTTTCGTGTTCTTCAGTAATGCCCAACTTACGTGCGTTTTGCACCGTGCCCCCATAAAATCTCGGGTATAACTGGCTCATGAAGATCGCTGCCCTCTTTCCAGGCCAGGGTTCGCAAGCCGTCGGCATGAGCCATGACCTGTTCGAACACAACGATTCCGCTCGGGCCCTGCTCGAGCGGGCCTTTCAAGTGCTTCCCGGCCTCGAACAATTGATGTTTGAGGGTCCCGAGGACGATTTGAAGCTGACCGAGAACACGCAACCGGCGCTGGTGGCGGCTGGGATCGCCTCGTACCGCGCTTGGCGTTCCCGCACGGGACTTACGCCATCTTTCGCGGCTGGGCACAGCTTGGGCGAGTACACGGCCTTGGTTGCGGCCCGTTCGCTCGAGTTCGATGACGCGCTGCGCTTGGTTCGGGCGCGTGGCAAGTACATGCAGGCCGCCGTGCCGGTCGGTGTCGGCGCGATGGCCGCAATCTTGAAACTCGAGGTCGGTGTCATCCGTGAGGTCGTCGAGGCGATCCCTGGCGTTGAGGTGGCAAACCTGAATACCCCGGAACAGACCGTGATTTCCGGGACCAGTGAGGCGGTTGCCCTCGCGTCTGAGCAATTGAAAGCCAAAGGTGGTCGCGCCATTGCCCTGCAAGTCAGCGCCCCGTTTCACTCGAGTTTGATGCAACCCGCCCGTGAACGTTTAGACCGTGATCTGGCCTTGATGGAATTTCACGAGTTTTACTTCCCGGTCGTGGCGAACGTCACCGCACAGGCCGTCTCGAGCCCGAGCAAGATTCCGGCGCTCCTGTCCGAGCAGGTCACGGCCAGCGTGCGTTGGGTCGAGTGCGTCCAGGAACTCGAGCGTCAAGGGGTTCAAGAATGGATCGAGTTTGGTCCCGGCAGCGCCTTGACCGGCATGATCAAACGCATCGTGCCCGGGGCGCAAACCTTCAACATCGCCAATCAGGAAGACCTCGAGAAGTACGTCGCGGCTCATGCTCAACCTGCCTGATTCTCGAGCCCAATCTTTGAGCGTTCTTGGGGTCGGGAAACTTGGACTGCGTGTGTGCAAAACCCTCACGTGAATCTTCAAGCCTGCCCTACCATGAGGATACAGGTTCTGTTGGGGGTTGTTGAATGCGTGGCACGCTCACCAAAAAGTTTCCGATTGAACCGTTGTTGCAGGTCTTGGGCAACCACCGTTCGACCGGTAAATTGATTGTGATGCACCCGGTCCGTGGCCGTTTCGCGGCGTACCTCGAGAATGGTCGTTTGGTTCATGCCGAGTACGGTTCAGAAACGGGTGTCGATGCGTTGGCGACCCTGATTTACGACCAACGTGGCGATTTTGAGTTCTTCAGTGACGAAAAGACCACGCAGAAAACCATCAAAGGCATGCTCGAGTTCGCTTTGATCACCGCCATGAACCTGTCGCGCAAACGCACCGGATTTTTGAGCGAGGTCAAAATCAAGGCTCGGGGCACCTCCAAGGTGCTCGAGCCTGAATATGGTCGTGGTGGTGCGCCAGTTCCGGTCAAGACCGAACCCGAAAAAAGTTGATTTACGGCTGCGCCGGTTTCTCGTTGTCTTTGGCCTCGCTGCTGTTTGGGCCGTCCAGGTAAATCGCGGATCGGAACAGGTTGTTTTCGAGGATTTGCAACTCGAGCGGAATTTCATCCCAGGTGCCGTAGCGCAGTTTTGCACTGTCACGTTGCCAGACTTCAAAGAGTTTTCGGTTGAAGTAGCGTTGTCCGAATTCTTCGCGGCTGAGGCTATCGATCTTTCCGCTGGCTTTGGGCACTTGGATGCTCGAGACCGGTTGCGGGTTGGCGATGGCCCGTGCCGCTGCCGCGTCACGTTCGTTGCTCGAGGCGAGCTTGATGGGGTTGGTGATGCTGGTGTCCGGTTTGGCGATGGTGGTTTTTGGGCTGGCGGTTTTCGAGGTTACTGTTTTTGGGCTGGCCGTTTTCGGGCTGGCCGTTTTCGGAATCGCACTTTTCGTTGCGACTTTTGCAATGCTCGAGTTGTTGGTCGTGCGGCCCGCCTGGTCCGAAACGCGCAATGGCTTGGCTTGCGTCGTCGTTGGTACTCGAGTCACAGTGTTTTTGACGGCCTGAATCGCTTTTTGAGTGGTTGCTGCGTTGGTGGCGGGTTGTGGTTTGGTCACACGCGGTTTGGTGCTGGCAGTGGATTTACCGACATTGGATTTCTTGGCAGTGGGTTTGCTGACAATGGGTTTGCTGACAGTGGCTTGGATTTTGCGGGCCTGCTTGCCAACAGGTTTAAGCTTGGGTTTCTCTTGCGCCTTTGTGGTCGCTTGAACCGCTCCCGTGCCGATCACCTTGGTCGATGCCACGCTCGAGGGTGGCTGAACCGAGATCGGCTGATTCGAGATTGGCCCGACATTCACTGTGCTGGCCTGATCAATGCCTTTCGCTTTGGGCAACAGCGCCTCTGGAGCCCGCACCTCTGGAGCCCGCTCCATGACCGGAGCGCTCGAGACCACAGCCAATTCAGCCTTTGCTGCCTCTGGCGTGGCATTCCTTGGGATCGTCTCGGGCTGCATGACCGGTATTTGCCCCGGTGTTGAAACCAGCGTTTGGGGTTGCGTTGGCTGCCCCAGCACCGTTGCCACCAACCCCTGAACGGACGGATGGTACGCCCAGAGCACCAGCAGGCCAGCAATGCCGACGGCCAGCAGGCCCGGAACGCTCAGGCCAAATTTGGCTCGAGGTGGGCTATTGATGGGTTGCATCTTGACCACGTGGGGCGCACGTCGGACGTGATTGGCTTGAACATTCAACAGGTCCGGTTGGCCTGGACCGAAATCATCAATCACGATGCGTTGCGGGTCGCTGGTGTCGGTCTTGGCTTGAAACCACGGTGAGCTCGAGGGTTGCGTGCTTGGCGCTTGTAGACTTCCCGGTTCAATCATGCGAATGTCACTGACCGTGATGCTCGGATCGTCTTCCCACGGATCGAGTTCGACTGCTGTTGTACTGGAAACCGCCGGGCCTGGAACGACAGGCCAGGATGCGCTAGTCGGATCGTCCTGGCGGGTCGCCGCAGCTTCTGGTCCACCGTAATGGCCCTCGAGCATCCGGTATGCGCTCAACAACACTGGAATCTCATCAAATTTGGCGCGTTCCAGGGCGTTCTCGAGTGCTTCACGCAGGCCGGAGGCGGTGACAGAAGCCGTCTCGGACAGGTGCAACAGGTGTAGGGCATCACGGATGCTCATCTCAGACCACGCTGCCGGGAGCGGCTCGAGTTCGCCGGCCAGTTGCGAGATGTTTTTGTGCCCGCGTTGCATCTGCACAGCGTAGTGCCAAGTGGGGGTGTTCCGAGTGAGAGGACGCTCAAGCTCCAAATTTTCGGTGCCGATTGGCGTGTTTCCCGGTTCATCTGGACGCTCCTGAATGGGTGAGGAGGTAAACCGTGTGACTCATTGAACTCATTGTGAAGTCTAAGCATGAAAGCCACCTCAAAGCCAGCGGTGACGCTCGAGCCGCAGGCATGACCCATCGCTTAGAATCACCCCATGATCCTGATCCTCAACGGCCCGAACCTCAACCGGCTCGGCACACGCGAACCGAGCGTTTATGGGCACGAGACGCTCCAAGACCTCGAACAGCAATGCCGCGATTGGGCGCTGGCGCTTGGGTTTCAGGCCGAATGCCGCCAATCGAACTTTGAGGGGCAATTGCTCGAGTGGGTGCAAAGCGCCAGCGAAAACGGCTTTCAAGCCATCATCATCAATCCCGGTGCGTTGACGCATTACTCGTATGCGCTGCGCGACGCGATAGGCGGGCAACCCTTGCCGGTGCTCGAGGTGCACATCTCCAACGTTCATGCCCGCGAAGAATTTCGGCACAAATCCGTGGTTGCGTCCGTCTGTGTCGGCGCAATCATCGGGCTGGGCGTTCAGGGCTACCGTTTGGCGCTCGAGTACCTGGCGGGCAAACTGCCCAAAGCCAACCTCGAGCGCCAAAAACCTGAACTGATGGACGCACCAGACCCCAACGCGCCCAAGATGGCCTGACAGAATTGTCTGACAGAAGATCAATCGTTCAGGCGCTCAATCGTTCAGGCGCTCCAAGATCATGCTCACCAAACGGTCCGCCTTCACACCGGTACAGACATTGACCCGAGGTCGTCCAGCCCAATCGGGATGCGTTCTGAAGGCGTTCGTGTTCGGCCAAGTTTTCCCAACGCCAATGCCTTGCGTTTCGACCCGCACCGGCCAACGTTGCGTCTCAAACAAACTTGGATCGATCAGGTACGCGACCGCCGCCGAATCGTGGACATAAAAACCATCAATGCCGCTCGAGTCATGCGTAAAACGCTGATAGAACGGCGTGATTTTCGCCAGGTGTTGCGCCATGTTGTTGCTGGCCTGCTCGAGCAGACGCAGGTGATCGCCGTTCATGATGGTCTGTTCCGTGACATCCAAGCCGACCATCGTCACCGACCAACCCGCCGCGAAGACCATATCGGCAGCCTCGGGATCGTTGTGAATGTTCGCCTCCGCCGCCGGACTGGTGTTCCCGGACACAAGCGCGTTACCGCCCATCAGCACGACCTCGTGAACCAAACCGGCAATGCGCGGCTCGAGTCGTAAGGCCAACGCGATGTTGGTCAGTGGTCCAACCGGAACGAGCGTGATTTCCCCCGGCGCGTTCAAGATTTGTTCGACGATAAACTCGGCGGCAGATTGAGAAATCGCACGGCCCGAGGCTGGCGGTAAATGCACGTTGCCCTGCCCGTCATCGCCATGAATGAACGGAACGGGTCCAGCATAATCCCGAGTCAACGGCGCGTTCGCACCGTGAGCCACGGGAAT
Organism: Deinococcales bacterium; assembly: GCA_031418155.1. Classification (GTDB taxonomy): domain Bacteria; phylum Deinococcota; class Deinococci; order Deinococcales; family JAAFIG01; genus JANOWZ01. The sequence continues at coordinate 88 of JANOWZ010000317.1, read as the reverse complement.
GTCGTTTCGTCCCGCAATCTCGAGCAAACGCAAGGCATTGACGGTTGCCAAATCCGTGTGCACATTGCCAAAAATCGTGGTCAGCCCG
>JANOWZ010000316.1:0-3547 GCA_031418155.1 Deinococcales bacterium | reverse complement strand
TGACCCAGCTCGCAGAGCGCGTGGTCAACGTCCGGGCCATGGGATAAAACGCCAGCAACAGATCCATGCTCGATTGCCAACGCGAATCAACACCGACCTCCAGTGCACCGCCACCTTGATTTCTACGTATTACTTCGTATCTGGAATTACGCGGTAGTTAAAAACGCGATAACGTGGGGCTCCCTGTCACCAAGGGAGCCCATTGATGAGTCTAGCAAAGCGATTTACCCGCATGGTTAAAGCCGCCATTATGACCGCCGATCCCAGTTCAGCCCTTGCCATCGCAGAAGGTCAAAACTTCGCGCACGACACTGTTTATCGAGTCCTGACCGAAGAAAAACTTTGCTTCACAATGCTTGCCATTCAAAAACTCAAAGCCCTTGGTGGTCTCAAAGGTGGCCACCTAATCCTTGACGATTCATTCGTGTTTCGATACGCCAGCGGTCAGTTAAAACTCAAGAAACTCAAAGACAGCGCCCATAATCGTTACGCTCACGGCTTCAACGTGGTCCTACTGATTTGGACGAATGGTACCATCCGAATTCCCATTGGTTTTCGGTTGTTTCTGGCGCAACCAGGTGAGGCAAGCAAAATTTGTTTGGCCCTTGAATTGCTCGAGGAAGCTCGCATGATTGGGTTGCAACCGAAGTACGTGTTGTTTGACTCGTGGTACAGCGCGGAGAGTATTCTGAACTGGGTGGATCAGACGGGCTGGTTGTTCGTGACGCAACTACGCAAGAACCGTTTACTGGACGCTGTTCCGGTGCAAGTTGATCGCCGTCCTTACTGGGTGAAAGTAGGGAAGTTACAGAAAGTACGCTGCGAAACTCGAGTGGTCAGGCATGGAAAACGGTACTTGGTCAGCAATGATTTGAGTTTGGACCGGGCAGGGATTTTGCGGGTGTACCGGGTGCGTCAGAATGTTGAAGAAGCGTTCAGGTCGTGCAAGCAGGAGTTAGGTTGGGAGGGAATGCGATTCAGGACGCGACAGACGCTTGAGGCGCATTTGGCATTGACGCTAGCAGGGTATGCGGTGATTGAGGTTCAAAGATCGGAATTGAAGTTGAGTTTTTACAAATTGCGTCGTGGACTGGTTTCTGGTCGGGTTGAAGCTCCGGTGATCGTGCTGAACGAGGGCGTTCTCACCGCGTAACTCCAGACATTACTAAGAAATAGATAATTTTTTGTGATTTAGCTCATACGTGGATTGACCGACTGTTGATTTCAGATTCCCACCCACTCCTCGAGCAGTTCTTCCACCACTCCGCCCATGCTTTTTCCCTCGAGTGAGACTTTTGCTTTGACTTTGCGGTGCAATTCTTCTGGGATCATCACGTACAACGGTTTGAGCGTGTCTCGAGTTGGGGTTTTCACTTCGCGTGTGGCTGCTCGAGTGCGTGGCTTGCGCGTGTTCACGGGTGCTGGCGTTGCTGTGAGGATGACGGGTGTGATGGTGGTGGGTTGTACTGCGACCTCTGCCGATCTGCCCATGATTTGATTGAGTGGGGTTCGTTTGTTTTTCATGGTTTCGCTTTCGTTTTCATGCGTGCTAGGGCTTCAGGTTTAAATTCGGTGGCGATTTCATCCCAGACCTGCGCGTACTCTTCCAGGTAGATTGGTGGACCGCCGAAGACGTTGGCGTATGAGGTCAATTGTCGGATGCGTTGGTCCAGAACTGGAAATTGCTCGAGGGCTTCGAGTGCTTCTCGATCAAGCAGACGACTTTGCGAGAATCGCGTGAACAGAATGTAAGCGGGCAGCTCTCCCCTTGCGGCCTCGAGATCGCCCAGAAGCTCTAGGGTTGGGTTTAACCTGTCCAGGTCCAGTCCGGTCGGGTTGACGGGGACGAGTACCACGTCAGCGATCTGACCGACTCGGGAGATGATCTCGCGGTTGTTGGGTGGTCCGTCCACGATCACGACGCGGCCTGCTTTTTGGTGTTCGCGGATTTGTGCGGCCAGTTTGTTCGTGTTGCTTTGGATGACTTCAAAGCCGAGGGTGTCACCGGCTCGGGATGCCCAGCGCAGTGCGCTGGTTTCGGTGTCGCAATCGATCACGATGGGGTTCAGGCCGCGTTCGGCTACGACTGCCGCGAGGTGCATCGCGGTTGTGGTTTTGCCGACACCGCCTTTTAAAGAAAGCACTGCGAGGATGGGCATACCCAAGAATACTTGATTTATAGATTAATTGAAATATTGATTTATATATCAAGTATATAAATATTGATTTATAGAAATATAGAATTCTATCGCTCGAATATATATTTCTATAAATCAAGAAAACTTGATTTCGTCAGGCTGCGAACTTGCAGCGTTGATCGGTGTCGGTCAGCGGATTTTGCAGACTTGGCAGCAGGGGAGACGTGTGCCGTCTGGCGCGGGCAGAGTAAGTTCGTATCTCGAGTGCGGTTCACGCCTCGAGTTCTTTGAGTTTCTGCTGTATGGGTTGAATCAATCCCATGTCAGGCTCGAGGTTGTTGGTTTGGCTTGACTGAATGTAATCCTGAACCATGTACGCCATTCGTTGCGCGTGCGCTGCTGGGAGGGCCAGGAAGTATGGCGCTAAGGTTCGTGCGGCTGCTTCATAGTGTGGGTGCGCTTCTTGTGGTTGGTCATTTTCCTTGAACCTGGCTCCAAGGTTGTAGAGGTTTGCGGCGAGGTCTGGGTTGAACGCTTGCGGGTTGTCTCGAGCGAGTTCACGGTAAAAGTCAACAGCGTCTTGGGTGGCTTTGAGTGCATCCTCGCGTCGTCCAAGGTCGCTGAACCTGATGCCAAGGTTGTTGAGGCTACCGGCGAAGTTTGGATTAAATGTTTGGGCATCTTCAGCGGAGAGTTGCTTGAAGATTTTTGAAACTATTTGCATCATCATCAATGCTCTTTCACGATCTCCAGCATCGCCGATTTTACTTGCCAAATTGCCCATCTGCACGACTTTTTCACGCATTTCTTGGGTTGTGGTTTGCTGCGGGTCGAAAGAATCCACATCCAGAAATAATTCTCCAGCCACCACCGTTAGTGGGTCATACGTGCTGCTTTTGATCGGCTCTAACATATCAAAGACTTGTTCGGCTTTGGCTGTATTCGTCTTGATGTGCTTTTCAATCCGTTCGCGGATCACCTTGCTGCGTTCCGTCATCCAGCCTGCCAACCTGACCAGTACCGTGAACGTCTGCGCAAGGTCCACGGTGGTTCCCGTGTCACAGAACAGTGTTTGCATCAGCCTCTCCCCTTGCGTGCCTTCCAGGACTCGCAGGGCCACGAATTCGCCCAGCAGGTCGGGTTGCAGCGTCTCGAGGTGTGGGCTTCCGGGGTACGTTCGTTTCAAGGCTTTGGCGTATAGGCGCAAGATGGTCGGGTCGGTGGTGTGCCAGTCTGGTTCGTGGCGCAGCAAGGCCAGGGTCTCGTCTTCGTTGTTTGGTGTCATGCCCAGCACCACGCGGGCCACGGTGCGCTCGAGGGCTTGGGTGAATGTCTCGGCGGTCTGGGTGGGAATGTTCAGGATTTGCGTCCAGTGTTTGTGTTCGTGTTCCATCAGTTTGTCCAGCAGC
>JANOWZ010000315.1:0-1974 GCA_031418155.1 Deinococcales bacterium | reverse complement strand
AAGGTCACACCCAGATCGAGGCTAGTGCTGCGCTCGGGAAAGAGCTTGCGGGTCAGGGTGGGAATTGCGGTGAAGACCAGCGCCGAGGCGAACATGCCGTACCACATCGCCACCAGGCCGGGACCGCCCGCCGCGAACCGCTCGAGCACGTAAGCGACAGGTTTGCGCAGGATGTCCGGGTATTCGAAGCTCGTGCCGAGCAAAGTGAAAACGAGCGTGAAAACGAGTGGCACGATCATCAGCAATGCGCCGGTCAATCGGTTTCCATTGAGGCTCGAGCGTTGTGTGTTTGAGGCGATGGCATCGGCGATTCTTTGGTTTGCAATTTGGTTGGTCATGGTGATCACTCCTTGCTGGGTTGAGGGCGAAAAAGTGGTGCTGAATTCGGGCGAATGGACCTCCTTTTGGATCAACCTGAATCATGTTGGGCAATAACGAGCCCCCTTCGCCTCGACGGTTCGGGCGACGGTGAAACTCGAGTTGAGGCGGTGAAAACGGTTAGCGGCGGCGGGTGCTTGGAACGCGCAGTTGGCTGATTCGGCGGAACAACAGCACACCCTGTTTGAATCGTTCGGGGGTCACGGTTTCGCCCCCAAGCTCGAGTGAGGGCAACCAGAATTCACTGACCATCCAGATCAGGCGGGTGAGTTCATCGAGGTCTTGTTCGTTGTTGATCGGTGCGATTACGCCGGTGCTGGCGAAGAGATTGATCAGTTGGCGCGTGCCCTCAAAACCGCGTTGGCGGTGAACGCGGTAGGCGGTCTCGAGGTCTGGGTCGCGGCGCAAGAGGCTCATCAGGTCACGAAAAAAAAACGGTAACGCCATTGCAACTCGAAGGTTCCTTCGATCATTCGCTCGAGGTCATCGATGGTTGGGAGTTTGTCGCTGGGCAGTGAGTAGAGGATGCTGGCGGCGTTGTCGAATTCGCTGAACAGGGCACGGATGATTTCTTCTTTGTTGCGGTAATGGTAGTAGAGGTTGCCGGGGCTCATGCCCAGGGCGGTGGCGATGTGGTTGGTGCTGACCTCGGTTGCGCCGTCTTGGTTGAAGAGGCCGAGGGTGGTCTCGAGGATTTTTTGTTTGGTGGTCATGGGCGAATCTCCGATTAGAGCTTTTATTCTAATCGGAAGAATAGAGTAAAGACTCTAAAATGTCAAGTGTCTTCTCAAGTTGTTGACTTTGCACTCAAATATCGATCACGCCGAGGTTCCTCTTCAGTTCCTCGAGCCCACCTTTTCCTCCTCGAGAATCACGATTTCCACCGATACACCTTTACCTGTCACACTTTTCACCCGCACGTCCGAAACCAAGCCCGCCAATGGTGAACGCAACCATTGATTCTCGAGGATCACACCTTTCGCCGCTCGAGCGCCTTTGACGGTCAGGTTCGCTTCCTGCACCCGACGCTCAAGCGATGCCGTTTTAGAAGTGAACATGGAGAGCGCCTCGAATTGTGTCCGCTCCAGGTCTGTGAGGCCAGCCCTGGCCTGCGCAAGCTTCACCGAGGGTTCTGCGCCAGCATTCACCAGGGACTCGGCTCGGGCGACCTCACGGCGGGCACGGGTGATCTTGTCGGACAGGCTCGAGGTTTGCACGGTGTAGACGGCGTTCAAACTGCGAATCTCGGCTTTGGATTGTGTCACGGTCAGCGCGGCCTTTTCGACGAGCGCCTGGTGCGCCTCGAGAATCGCATCGTTCACATACCGGGCCACCGGTTGTCCCTCGAGCAGCCTGTCACCGACTTTGACGACCAACCCGCTGAGGCTGGGCAGGTTGGGCACTTCGAGCGCGTGCGAGCGTTGCACTCGGGCGGGCAGTTCGACGCTAGCCGCCTGATCCTCGCCTGGACGGTACTCGGCACGAATGATGGCGCTGCCGCGTTCGATGATCGTGGCCCGCAACGGCTCGAGGTCACTGATCCGGGCAGATCGGATCTCGAGGTTCTTGGCAAAGACTTTCACACGAGGGTAACGG
>JANOWZ010000314.1:0-12518 GCA_031418155.1 Deinococcales bacterium | reverse complement strand
GAGGACGACATTCGCGCCATGACCGCAGGATTCGAGAAAGCCAATCCCGGATTAAAAGTCAACCTCGAGTTCGTGCCTTACGAAGCCTTGCGTGACAAGACGATTGCCGCCCAAGCCTCCGGTGGCTACGACATTGTTTTGTATGACGTGATCTGGCCTGCCGAGTACGCCACGAACGGCTTCTTGATGGATGTCTCGGATCGCATCAACAAAGCAGATGTGCCGAAAATTTTCTCTGGCGCTTGGACCACCGTGCAGTACGGCGGCAAATATTACGGCCTACCGTGGATTCTGGATACCAAGTACCTGTTTTACAACACAGAAATTCTGAAAAAAGCGGGCATCAAAGCGCCACCGAAAACCTATCAGGAATTGATGACGCAATCTGAGATCATCAAGAAGAAGAACATCGTCAAGTATCCGCTCGTCTCGAGTTGGTCGCAGGCAGAAGCACTCGTCGCGGATTACACGATGTACGTCAGTGCCTTCAAAGGCAAGTTTGTTGACGAATCTGGCGCTCCCGCGTTCCAGACCGGTGGCGGATTGAAGGCGCTCGAGTGGATGGTGGATTCGGTCAGGAAGGGCATTAGCAATCCGAACAGCAGAGAGTATCTCGAAGAAGACGTGCGTCGCGTCTTCTCAAGCGGACAAGCGGCATTCGCACTGAACTGGACGTACATGTACAACCTGACGCAAGACAAAAAAGAAAGCAAAGTCGTCGGCAAGGTTGGCATTGCACCCGCACCCGGATCGGTCGGTGGCGCGAGTGTCAGTGCGGTCAACGGCTCGATGGGTCTCGGCATCACCTCCTCGAGCCAAAATGCGGACGCATCATGGAAATTCATTTCGTACCTGACCAGCAAAAATGTTCAAGAAAAATACGCGAAACTCAGCCTGCCGATCTGGAAGGAATCGTACTCGAGCGCCAGCGTCACCAAAGGCCAAGAGGCCGTCGTAAAAGCCGCGAACGTCAGCATTGGCGCGATGTACCCACGACCAACCGTGGTGCGTTACAGCGAGATCAGCACGATCTTGCAGAGGGCATTGCAAACCGCGATTCTGGGGAAAGTCAGTGCGAAAGCGGCGCTCGAAGATGCGGCAAAACAGGTTTCGGCGTTGAAGTAATTCGGGCTGAATTGATCCTCGCTTCGTGGGGCGACCACAAGGGATTGCCCCTACAAAATCAGTTTTTCGTAGGGGCAACCTTCATGGTTGCCCTCGCCAGAACATCAAATGGGTCTGACACAACAACCCTGCTCAAAACATGGGCCATCTCAAACCATTGCTTGCTCGAGCTTCACGACCCTGACTTTTCCCTCGAGACTGGAATTCCATGACGCAAAAACGTGATCAATCCACCGCTTGGCTGATGCTCGCCCCGGTGCTTGTGATGGTGCTCGGTGCGATTGGCTATCCGCTGTTACGCACGTTGTACCTCAGTTTCACCTCGAGCCGTTTGACCTCGTTAAACGTTACGCCTTCTTGGGTTGGTCTCGAGAATTACGTCAACGCTTTGAGCAATCAGAAGTTTCTCGAGGCCGTCTCGCACACTGGGTATTTTGTGTTCGTCAACATTGGGCTCGAGGTTGTGATCGGCGTGCTTGTTGGCTTGTTGTTGAATCAAGAATTTCCAGGTCGTGCGTTCGTGCGCCTTCTGTTGATCGTGCCGCTCGCGTTGCCGACGGTGGTCAATGCGATCATGTGGCGTTGGATTTACAACCCGGAATTCGGCGCGTTGAATGCGCTTTTAACCCAGACCGGAATTTTACACGAGTACCGTTCGTGGTTGGGCGAACCCGACCTCGCCATGAACATGATCATCCTCGCGGACGTTTGGAAAAATTACCCGCTCGTCGCACTCGTCGTGCTCGCTGCACTGCAACTGATTCCCAAAGAATTGTACGAGGCTGCCGAAATCGATGGTGCTGGTTTGTGGGCGAGGTTCTGGGGCATCACCTGGCCGGGGATTTTGCCAACGCTTTCGGTGGCGATTGTCTTGCGCACCATCGAGGCCGTGAAAGTCTTCGACATCGTTTACGTGATGACTCGAGGTGGTCCGGCAGATTCAACCAAGACACTTTCGTTCAGCGTCTATGAGGAAGGTTTCAGTTACCTGCGGGCGGGCAGTGGTGCTGCCTATGCGTACCTCGTTGTGCTCGCGTGTTTGGTCTTGATCGCGCTCTACATTCGCCTCGTTCGTCAGGACGCAAAATGAACCGTCGCAAACCGCGCTTTGTAAAACACAGAGTACTCGAGAAATTCTTACTTGCTATTGCACTGTTCGTCTTTGTGATTTCCGTCCTCTCCCCTGTCGCGTGGTTGCTGATCTCGAGCGTCTCGAGCACGAACGATCTGACCAACATTCCTTTGCGTTGGTTGCCACAAGAGTTTGATTTCTCGAGGTACGCGAATTTGTTGTTCACGCCGAATGAAACCTCAAACTCGTTTCTGGCGGCGTTGCGCAACAGTTTGCTGATCACCTTGACCGCAACCATCATTTCGATTCTCGCTGCGATTCCTGGCGCGTACAGCTTCTCAAGGTTTCCTGGTGCTCGAGCAAACCTTCTTTATCTTGTCCTCGGCACGTACATGATTCCACCAATTGCGATTGTGCTGCCGTTGTACGCAATCCTTGCCCGAGTGCATTTGCTGAATACGATCTCGGGAATGGTCTTGGTGTACTGCACAATCCTGACACCGTTCGCCACGTGGTTGCTCAAAACCAATTTCGATGCTGTACCGCTCGAGATTGAAGAATCTGCACAACTCGATGGCCTCTCGAGATGGTCGCTGTTGCTGCGCATCACGGTTCCGCTCGCGTTGCCTGGACTTTCGACGGCGGCGGTCTGGGCCGTGCTGATCGCCTGGGATGAATTCTTTTACGCGCTTCTGTTTACCAGCAACGTGCAGGCAAAAACCTTGACCGTGACCATCGCCGATTTCGCTGCCGGTCGCGCCGTTGATTACGGCCTGATCTGTGCTGCCGGTGCACTCGCGGCACTGCCACCGATTCTGATTGGCTTCCTATTGCAACGCGGCCTGATGTCTGGCCTGACGGCGGGCAGCGTGAAAGGCTAAACATGACTCAAACATTTTCTGGTCCCAAACCCTCTGGTCTCGAGTTGATGCGCCTCGAGATGCAACACCAAATTCCTGATTCGCTCGAGACGTTAAAAATTTGTGCCAGTGATGCTGCATTGATCGCAGAGAACATTCGTGCGACCGGTCGGGTCTTGATGCTCGGGATGGGCGCGTCGCATTGTGCGAATCGAATTTGCGAACCGCTTTACCGTGTGCTCGAGATTGATGCGGTTGCCGCACCATTGTCCGAAGCGATTTACGCGCCATTTTCAAATCAGGACCGCGTGACTTTGCTCGTCTCGCAATCTGGCGCAAGTGGTGAGGTTTCAAAGTACCTCGAGTTGTTTTCAAACCGTGAACAACAGTACGGTTTAACGCTCGAGCCACAGAGTCCACTTACCAAAGGCTTGCCGAGTTTGGTCGCGCATGGCGGCACCGAACGCGGGTTCGCCGCCACACGCAGTTTACTTTTAACACTGGTGATGCACGCCAGCATTCTCGAGGCGTTGGGTTCAAAAGACGATGTTCGCAATGCGTTGCAGTCTCCAATTCCAAATGTCGATGCCGCCCTCGAGACTGTTTCTGCAAGCCGCACACTGATCTATTCTGGTCGCAGGCACCTGCAAGGACTGGCTGAAGTCTGCGCCCTGCACACCGCCGAACTCGCCCGCGTGCCCGCACTCGCACTCGAGGGTGGTCAGTTCAAACACGGTCCACTCGAATTGCTCGAGCCGAGTTTGGGCGTGGTCTTTTTGCGTGCCAGCGGTCCAACCGCGAGCCTGACATCATCGTTGATCGAAACCTGTCTTCGTGCCGGGATCACACCCATCGTGTTTGATGCGAGCGGCGAACCAGAACTCTCGGGTACCGTAACCATCCCAATCGCACATCATCACGGTCTCTCGAGTGCGATTGCAGCGATGCTGCCACTTCAAAACTTCGTGATTGGTTTCGCGCAACAACGCATCGAACATGTTGCCGAGCCTCGATTCTCGAGCAAGGTCACGGCAGGGTAATTTACTTTTTCTTGGCGACCAGGAAGTACACACCGTCTACTCGCTTGACGACATACAGGAGCATCTGCTTGCCCGCGCCATCATCGAACATCGATTTGGTACGAACTTCGCCGCCCACAGTTTGCGAACTCGAGCCGGATTTCAAATAACCCGCCGCCGCGAAATTCGTCTCGAGTTGAATCACGAATGAATCGGCCAAGCGCGTGGCAATTCCTTTGGTGACGTACAACTCGAAGCCGGTGTATTGGCTGGCTTCCGCGCCGAGTTGACCTGCAAATTCTTGTGCGTATTTTGGGTTCTTGACAAACGATGTTCCGGCTGGCACGGAAATGCTCGAGTCAAGTGTGCTCGAGATGCTGGTCACGGTCAGCAGTTCGACGGCGGTTTGTGCGTGGATTGGTGCGGTGACGATGGTCACGATGATCGGGGCGGCAAGCAACCATGCTCGGAGTTTCATGGCTCGAGTGTGGCAGGTTGGGGCTTGCAGTTTTGTTACAAGATTTCGGGATGGTTGGTGAAATGACCAACATCTTGACGAAACATTCGTTACATGTAACAATCGTTTCATGACAAAAGGCAAGGATCTGCAACTCAAACAAGACCTGCTCGAGAAATCCACGCTGTACGCCCTCGAGCACGGCTTTTCTGACCTGTCCCTGCGTCCACTCGCCGACGGTATCGGCTCGAGCGCCAGAATGCTGATCCATCACTTCGGCAGCAAAGAGGCACTGCTTGCATTGATCGTTGAACGCATCGAAGCGCAATTCCTGGCGCTCTCCGATCAATTGCTCGAGCAAGGTGCGGGTCCACTGGACATGCTCAAGGCGCTCTGGCAGGCCTTCACCCAACCGGCCCTCGAGCCGGTGCTGCGATCCATTTTCGAGCTGTGGGGTTACGCCCTGATTCACCCGCAAGGGTTCGAGCGTTTCCTCGAGAACCTGGTCACGGATTGGGTCGCACGATTCTCCAACGCATTTGAAAATGCGGGCCTCGAGTCAGAACGGGCAGCAACCTTGGCTCACCTGACGGTCGCAACAGTCGAAGGGCTGTTGCTGCAACGGCTGACCGGCGGGCAAGAACGTCGGATTCAAGCAGCCTTCAACCACCTCGCCATCTGGCTCGAGCATGAACTCGGGTGAAAGGTCAGGAGCAAGCATGAACTCGCCGCCTTAAGCATCGCGTTTTCGTCACAGCATCCCCAAACCAAGCAGACCGACGAAACTCGGTCACGAGATGTCGTTGTCTCCACCGCTCGAGTGAGACAACAATGCCGAACATTTTCGAGCAAGGAGAACACCATGCTCATGACCCAACGGTTGCACAAATCCTGGCTCAAAGTGACGGCCCTCGCCGTTGGGTCTTTCGGCCCAATCTTTTTTTTGGGAACCATTCTGCCCACCTCGGAGCCTGCCCGTTTAACGCTCGACCTTTTGAGCTGGCCGCTCGACGGCATGCAGACCTTCACATCCCCCACCACGCAGTTTCTGTCAGCGCTCACTGGCGGCTTCCTGCTGGGGTGGGGCGTGATGATTTGGTGTCTGTCGGCCTGGGTCTATGACGCGGCCCCAGAAGCGGTGCGTCGGGTTGTGCTGACTGGATTACTGTCTTGGTTTGTTTTGGACAGTGCGGGATCTGTCGCTTCTGGAAATGCCTCGAATGCCTTTTTCAATATCCTCGTGCTCCTGCTGGCGGTCGGCCCGTTGTGGCGACCGGCAAGTGGCTAACGCAGGGCTTTTTGCACAGGCAGACAGGCGCAACCATGTCTGCTCCGCGCATCGCCTGGAGTCTGATCTTCGCGTTGCTCGTCTCGAGTGTGCTGACGAATCCAAACTTGAACGCGATCACCCGGACTTGAAAACGATGCAACTCTGGGTAATCTTCAGCCTCGAGCCTTCTCGAGTTGCATGGCCGTCATCTTCAACTGGCCCCAATGGTACGGGATGTGCCTGATCTGCCCAGTCCACATCCCCACGATCGGACGCTCACCGGTCGGCGTGATCACTGTCGCTTCGAGTTGCGCATCGGTCGCAGCCTCAATGTCCCGCAGGCCACGTTCAAACTCGAGCGTGACAACCTCAGTAATCTTGGCTTTGCCGTCGGTCACGCTGGCAAGGCTCGGGCCGAAAACGGCTTTGGCCCAATCCCGATCCTCCCAACCCAGGTACGCGAAGGTCTGGCCAGTCACATCTGCACAATTGGCTGGCACGAGCACCCGGTTCCAATCTGAAATGTGCAGCGCGTGCCACGCCACCGAATGCCCGCCCACCGCTGGCTCGAGGTTGAAGAGGTCTTCAGGCGTTTCGCTCATGCCTTTGAGGAATGACTTGATGTGGTTGCCCATTTGGTCCAGCACGAATTGTTTGGCGCTCATGCCAGTAATCTTACCCGAGCGTCCACTCACCGTCACGCATCACCGACTCGAGGCTGCCATCCGCGTTCACGCCGTCCACGCTGACCTGCCCAGAACCGATCATCCAATCGACGTGCATCAAACTTGTGTTCACACCTGCCGCCTCAAGTTCAGATTCATTCATGGTTTGCGCATTTTTCAGGCAATCTTTGTACGCCTTGCCGATGGCGATGTGACTGGCAGCGTTTTCGTCGAACAGCGTGTGATAGAAAACCCGTCCAGATTGCGAAATCGGACTCGAGTGCGGCACGAGCGCGACCTCACCGAGTCGCCGTGATCCAGCGTCGGTATCGAGGAGTTTGATCAGCGTCTCTTGGCCCGTGCTGGCCGTGGCATTGACGATCTGACCAGCTTTGAATTCGACCCGAATGTTCTCAATCAAACGTCCACCATAATTGAGTGGCTTGGTGCTCGAAACAAACCCTTCGACCCGTTCACGGTGCGGCAAGGTGAAAACCTCTTCCGTCGGGATGTTCGCCACGTACGTCACGCCATGCCGGGTACGGCTCGCGCCAGATTTCCAAATGTGCGCAGATGGCAAACCAACCTCGAGATCGGTGCCGGGACCACGGAATTTCAGGGCGCGAAACGTGCGGGCGTTCAATGCGGCGCTCGAGGTTTGCAATCGTTCGAGGTGCGTTTTCCAGGCCGCCACCGGGTCGGACTGATCAGCTCGGGTCGTGGCGAACAGCAACTCCCACATCGCCCGTTCGCGTTCAGATTCGGGTACGTCCGGCAGGACTTTCGCGCTCCAACTGGGGATTGGAGCGACCATAATGCACCAGGCGCTCGCGTCGCCCAAACGCAATTCGTCGTATGGCTTCCAGACTTGGCGCAAGGCTTTTTGGGCGCTGGCAATCGAATCCGCATCGGCATTCTTGAGCAAATCGGGATCGCTTGCCCGGATCATCAGGACCGGATCGCCACGCTGCCCAGCCTCGAGCAAGGCTTGCCCCTCCCAGGCCGGGTAATGCGTGAACGAATCTTTCGGAGCCTTCTCGAAGCGCGTCAGGTTGATGGCATCATCGGACCAAAAAACATCCACGAAGGTCGCGCCAGCGTCATAGGCTCGAGCCGTAACCAAACGCACCAACGGCGCGGTGGCAATCGGGGCAATCACGATCAGGCGTTGACCGGCCCGCACGCCCAGCCCGACATTCACGGCGAGACCGGCGTAATGACCCAATTTCTGCTCAAAAGTCAAAGACATACCCATATTCTGGCACAAGGACAGGCTCGAGGTTGGAGTCTCGAGGGTAAAAACAAAAAAGACACCCAATCGGACGCCTTTTCGTTTCACCTCGAGATTTACTTGGCGACAATAACCATGCCGTCAGGCAGTTTGCGCATGGCGCGGGCCGAAAGCCAGACGCTTTTGCGTTCGCCATTGACCAAGACGGTCTTCTTTTGCAGGTTCGCGTACTTGCGAACCTTCGAGATGCCGGTCGTCTTCTTACCAACGCCGCCGTCCGCTTTGGCCTTACCGCGACGGCTGACGGTGTTGATAACGATGCTGTTTTTTCCGGTGATCGAGCAAGTCTTAGCCATGATGTTTCTCCTCGAGACCCAAGCATTGCCTGCCCAGGGGTATGTGCTACCAAATGTGAATGTAAAGCCCTTACGGGCAGCCGTGAAAGCTTAGCACAAGAAGGCAATACCGCCAAGTGCGAATTTGAGTTCAACAATGTTCTTCAGTCTTGCCGCAATCCCTTGAATCAAGGATATCAATGCCCGCTCGAGGTTGGGGCGGTTTGCATGGTCTTTGTCATTTCGTTGCGGCCCGCTGCGCGTCCCCCAAAGCTTTCGCCGGGTCCACACCGCCTTTGAGGCAACGCTCGAGTTGATCGTCGAGAATTGCCCGCCAGTCTTGGAATTCGATCAGGTGCGGGTAGTTAAAGCCCCGGTCCAGGGTCTCGAGTCCGGCTTTCATGACGGGATTTTGTGCCACGTCACCCATGAGTTTGACGGCGCTGCGACGGATTGGCAGGTAATACGATTCTTTGCTGAACCGTGCCATATTTTCGGGTCGGGCAATGAATTGCCAGAATTCCCAAACGCCACGTTGCGCCTCTATCGGTGTGTTTTTGAAGGTCACGAGTTGCGCCTCGCCGGGAATGGTTTTTCCGGGCAGGGGCACGGCCGAAATCTTGAAAGCAAAGGCCGCCTGGGTTTGTGCCGGGTAGGCGCTGGTGGTCACGACAACCATCATGACTTTGGTGCGCAAAAAATCCAGCACCGCGAAGCCCGCCTCGTTGAAGGTGCGTGAAACGAGCGCCCCAGATTTGACCAGATCGGACAAGAAGCGCAGGGTCTCGAGCGAGGTTGGGCTGTTGAAATCTGGTTTTTTGTCAGGTGTCAGCAGGCTTGCACCGCGACTGGCAAGCACCGCCGAGTAAATCCAAGCATTAGTAAAAAAGGCTGCCCCTTTGCTGGCCCTAGTCGTCAGGGCTTTGGCGGCTTTGGCGAATTCGTCCCAAGTTTTGGGAGGTTGAATGCCTTTGGCGGCGAAGGCATCGACGTTGTAGTACAAGACCACGGTGGAAACCATGTACGGCAGGCCGTAACGGTGCGGACCTGTGGGTGTTTCGACATTGCCGTACTCCCAGACAACCGGTACGAGGTCAATCACGGTGCTTGCGGGCAGTGCTTTGGCAAGCTCGTCAAAATCGGCGAGTTGACCACCCAAGGCCAATCGCGTGAAGAAGGCGTTATCGACAAACGCGGCGCTGGGCAGGCCACCGGCCCGCAGTGCGGCGATGGTACGGATTTGCACATCCTGGAAGCTGCCCGCCTCTTCTGGAACAATTTCGTATTTGTTTTGGGATTTGTTGAATTCGCTTGCTAGTTGATTCAGGACGATTGCGCCCGGACCAGTCCCGAGGTAATGCCAGATGTTGATGCGGTTGTTGGGCGCGGCACTCGAATGAGAACCAATCAGACCGCCGAGGGCAACGGCAATCAGAAACGAGAAGAGAACGGCTCGAGATTGGAAACGCACGGTTTTACTATACGGATGGATGGGCGATCATGGAATTGCTTTTGAACCTCAGGTTTCCAGACCGACACGTTCAAATTCGGCTTTGATCGCCTCGAGCAGTTTGAGGCGTGCCTCCGAGAACGGTGCCAGGATGGTCGCTCCTGCCGCCGCGACGTGCCCGCCGCCCCCGCAGGCAACAGCGACGTTCTGGGCCGAAACCTTACCTCGAGAGCGCAGTGAAAGCTTGACGCGCTCCCCGCCGTAATCCTTTAAGAGCGCCGCGAGTTGCGTGCCCTCGGCGGTGCGGATGATCGAAACGAGCGATTCGACCTCCTCCCAGGAACAACCGACACGATCCAGCATGGCCTGGTTGACAAATGCGGTCACGACTTGCCCATTGAACGGGTACTCGATGGTGGAAAACACCTCGGCCTGCAAACGCAGCGCATTGCGTGGTTGCGTGGCGATGAATTCGTTGATGTCGGCGAGCGGTGCTCCGTAGGCGACCAGGACCGCCGCCATCTCGAGCACGTCTGGGGTGGTGTTCGGGAAGCGGAACGAACCGGTGTCGGTAATCAATCCGGTCAGGACTGGCGTGGCCAGCCTCGCGTCCCATTTCACGCCGAGCGCATCCACGATGTCCTTGATAATCATCGCAGTCGCGGCTTTGCCCGGTTCGATCAAGGCAATCCGGCCCCAACGCGAGTTCGTGCCGTGATGGTCGATGTTGATGATCTCGAGTCCCGGTTGCGTCATTGGCAGGCCGACCACACGGGGAATCTCGCTGGCATCGAGCGCCATCACCAGGGAATTTTCGGGCAAAACGGCTTGTGGCTCGAGCAATTCGCCGGGTTCGGGCAGGAACGAAAGGTAACGCGGGCTGTTGGCCACCGGGTGCGCGTCCAAACCCAATTGCTGCAAGGCTCGAGACAGGCCCAAGATCGAACCAATCGCGTCCCCATCAGGGTCTTCGTGCGCGGCGATGAAAATGGGGCCTTGGTGGGCTCGGGTGAAGGCCGCGATCTCGGCGATTTTTTGCGCGTAATTGCTGTCGTTGGTGTTGTTGGCGGTCATGACGGATGATTCTACCGGCTCGAGGGGAAAAACCGAAGAGCGAGAGAAAAGATGAAAGCTTCAAGAGGAAAGTAACAGCCAAGACCAAAATCTTGAAGCTCGAGCTTCAAGATTTTGCTCATTGCTTTGGTCGTGCAAATCTTCACCGAATCCAAGGGTTCCCTGGGTATACTCCGCGTCGCTGATGTCCTTCGCGCTCGCCGTCACCACCGTTTTGTTCAGTGCCGCAGACCCGCAGGGCGATGCGCTCGGCGATGGCGCGTACCAGTTGCCGCTGGCGGCGCAATCGCAAGTCTCGAGTTTGGATTTGCGAACCTTCACGGCTTACAACACGGATGGCAGGCTCGGGTTTCGCCTGGGGTTCGCGGCGCTTTCCAACGCGCAGGGCGGCCCGAACGGGTTTTCACTGCCGCACATTCAAGTCTTTCTCGCCGAACGTCGTGGCGGCGAGGAGGCACTCGGCTCGAGCGGTTTTCGCACCCAGGCCGGTCGGGGCTGGCAGTACCACTTGACCGCAACCGGTTGGTTCGCCAAACTCGAATGTTTACCAAGCATGACGGTCAATGGTCCAGGTTGCCCAAAAACCGTGCGTGCCCGGACGGAGGGTGCGGACATCGTGCTCGAGACGGATTTGCCCGCCAAAGCGTATGCCTATTGGGCGGTGGTCGGATTGTACGATCCGCTCGCGGTGGATGGCTTGCGGCAGCCCATTTTGCAGGCTTCGCCGCTCGAGTTGTCCTCGAGCATCACGGATGCGCCGGCAGCATTGGACGTGCTCTCCAAATCGTCTCAGCTTGCGCTCTGGCCGTCTCGAGAGGTTCCAGCCTTGGGTGAGGTGGTGGTGCAGACGAATCCGCTCTTGTGGACTGGGCTGATCGGTTTGTGCCTGACCGTCTTGGGTGTGGTTTTGAACCTGTTCCGCAAACGGTAAACCAGGTCAAAGGCCAACATAAGTGCTCGAGGCTTTTGCGATTCCCTTTGACCTTTTCCCTACCTGTCGTCCTGCCACCGATCTGTCACAGTTCCTCGGCATTCATCACCACGGTTCACGCGGACGGGCGTACACTCGTTCCATGTTCCATTTCGCGTTCAGTGTGGGCGCGTTCAGGCATCTTTGGCGATGCTGCGTTGTGTTGTGCCTGCTGGTCTCAAACTCGAGCGGATTTGCCCAATCGAGCAACGGCGAACCGGACGTGAAGGTGGTCGGCGCGAGTGCCCAACTCGGGCTCGGTGGCGGGTTTTTCCTCAACGCTTGGAGCGAATTGCGGCTCGAGGCGCACGCTCCGGGCTCGTACCGGCTTGAGCTTGAAACCAGTGAAGGCGTGCGCAACGGTCGAAACCAGATTCGGGCGCTGCTCGAGGTGGCTGATGGTCCCGGTGTGCGTTCAAGTCACCTGCGCGTGCCGTTGTTTTCGGCCTCACCGGTGCGCTTGAAATTGATTGGACCGGGTGGCGAAAGCAAGGCGCTGCTCGAGCCGTTCGAGTCCGCGTTGATTTTATCGAACAGCTTGCAAGGTATCTCTTCAAATCGGGCGCGGCTCGAGGTCTACGGGCCAGACTTGCAACCCGATCCGGCATTGTGGCTCGGCGCGAACGAATTGCGTTTGAGCACGAATGCAAATCCAGTTTCCGAACCGTTGGCGCTGGCGTGGCTCGCTGCGGGTGGACGGATCGTGGCCGCCTCTGACACACCGGGCCTCGAGCGAGTCCCGCCCGGATTGTTTGGCCTGGGAGCATTCAATTCAAGTTCGTTTGATTCGAGCAATTTGGGTGATGCTGGCGTGACAAAGCGCGTCAACCTCCAACGTGTCGCCCTTGGGCTCGAGCCGTCCATACCGAGCATCACTTGGCCCGGATCGCGTTACGGATTCTGGGCACTCGGCGCATTCATGGCCTGCGTGATCGCGTGGCGTTTCGGACAGCGGCAACCCAAGGTGGTCCTCTCGAGTGCTGTGATCGC
>JANOWZ010000313.1:0-13544 GCA_031418155.1 Deinococcales bacterium | reverse complement strand
ATCGGAAACGAGCGTTGTGTTACACAGATTTTTGGCAAGCGTACCAGACGGTTCTACCAAGCAAACGGCATCATGCGGTAGGCAAGGAGACGGGTGAGACGGCTCATGTGGAACGGTTTAACAATACGTTGCGACAGCGGGCAGGCCCCATACGGGTGCCGTTCTGCCCAAGACAACGGTGTTCGAATTTGGTTCGTAAAACCTTGTCGTTCAGTAAGCGGGTTGATCGGCATGAGATGCGAATTCGTGGGTTCGTGGATGTGTACAATGCGCCGTTAGAGGCTCGAGTTAGGATCAGTCAACAATAGGACACTACCTAAAACTCGAGGTTGTTGCGGGCGTACAGTGAGGTTATGAAAGACTGGCAACCCTGGATCACGTTCGTTTCATACCTCGAGAGTGATGGCAAATTGCGCACGCTGTACGACCGGATCAAAGGTCCGAATGACAACGTGGACAACATCATGATGGTGCACAGCTTGCGGCCCCATTCGCTCGAGGGTCATATGGCGATGTACAAGAATGTTTTGCATCACACCAGCAACAGCTTGCCGAAATGGTTGCTCGAGTTGACCGGTGTGTACGTCAGTTTGTTGAACACTTGCGGGTATTGCCTCGAACATCATTTCAATGGCCTGAAACGATTGTTGCGTGACGATGCTCGAGCCAATGCCATGCGAAGCGCACTCGAGAATCACGAATTTGCTGGCGTGTTCGATGCTCGAGAAACAGCGATTTTGCGGTACGCCGAGGCGCTGACCAAAACCCCATCCGCCATGACCGAATCCCTCGTGCAAGCCATGCGTGAGGCTGGTCTGAGTGATGGTGAAATCCTCGAGATCAACCAGGTGGTCAGTTATTTCGCTTACGCGAATCGCACGGTGCTGGGTTTGGGCGTGACCACTGATGGCGACATTCTGGGATTGTCACCAAACGCTTCAGATGGCGATGACTGGAAACATCAGTGATGGTTCGCTCGAGTACCTGAACATCATGCGTGCATTGGCTCCAACGTGGCCTCGAGCGCGTAACTGACGGCTCCCTCGAGAAATGCAGGACGAAATTTTTGGCCAGGATTCGCACCGGTTCGGGATTGCCGGTCGGGTTTTCGATCAACGCGAGGCATCCCACAATCCAGGAAAAAGCAATCGGCCCCTTACTTTGAGCGGGCCATCTCGAGCACGTCACGAATCGCAGCGACAACGGCTTCTGGTGCCTGCTCAAGAATCGGTCCAGCGGTTTTGACACTGACAGGTTTACCTCGGCTTGAGAGTTTGGCCAAACCGGCCTGAAGTGCTCGTTGCGATTTCTCGAGCGCCGCGTTCATGCCGTCCGGGTAATTGTCGGTCTTGCTGTCACCTGCACTCGAGGGTTTGCCGCGCAC
Organism: Deinococcales bacterium; assembly: GCA_031418155.1. Classification (GTDB taxonomy): domain Bacteria; phylum Deinococcota; class Deinococci; order Deinococcales; family JAAFIG01; genus JANOWZ01. The sequence continues at coordinate 12,160 of JANOWZ010000313.1, read as the reverse complement.
CAAGACCGCCAGCGGCAGCGATCCGAGGTTGCCGCTCTTGGCGACCTGTTCGGCGCTTTCGGCGTAATTGACATCGGCGATGCGTGGCACGAGGAAATCGGGGCGCAGCTCGCGGGCGTTCTCTTCGCCTTCGGGCTTGGCGGGGATCACATCCAGACTTTTGAAGGCGAACGCTTCAGGTTGAGGTTCGATCAAAACTGCACCGGAAACTCGAGCCGAATGCTTGGCAGCAAACGCCCGCACGGTGAAACTCCCGAAGCCCTGCCCAGCCATCACGAGTGGTCCGCGCACATTGGAAACCTCGAGCAGTTTCTCGAGATCGGTCACGATTCTCGCCGTGGTCATGGTGCCACTTGCCCGGTCTGACTTGCCGATGTTGGCCCGGTCATAACGGCAGACTCGAGCGAACTTGGCAACACCGGGTGTGACCTTTGCCCAGAGGTCGTCCGAGCCGCGTCCGAAACCTGTTGTGAGCAGGATGGTCGGCGCATTCGTTTGTGGCCCTTCGCAGGCCATGTACAGGCGGTACGAGCCGACGTTGAACAGCGTTTGCCGTTGCGCGAGACTCGAGCCGACCAACGCGGTCAGACTGAGGGCCGCAATGCCCAAGATCATCAATCGTTTCATGCTTATTCCTTGGTCTTGCGCTTTGGGCGGGGCGCGGGCAAATCCGTGCCGGTGGCGACCAGGCGTTCGTTCTCGAAATCGGCGACGTTCGCACCGGCTTCGCTGGCGGCAGCGTAATCTTCGCGGTCCAGGATCTCGAGCATTTCTGGGGTCAGCGTCGATTGCGTCAGCAAAGCACGATCAAGCTGCTTTTTCTCGCGTGGGAAACCATCGTAAGCCATGCGGCAGGCCCGCAAAATGTCTTTGGTGCTGGCGGCGACCGGAATGATCGTTTTGCCGGTGGTGGTTGCAATCTCTTCTTCGGCGGCGAACAGGGCCCGAGGGCTAAAGACAAGCGGCGTGGCGACAAAGATTTCTTTGGTGGTTTCGCCCAACGGTGCGACCTGCCATTTCAGGGCCAACGTGCGTGGCAAGAGGTGCGTCTGAATGTTCTCGGCCTTGACGTGCAGGTACGGCAAGCCTCGAGTCTCGGCCAAGCGTTTGATAAACGTGTCCTCACGCACGACGTTGTTCTCGAGCAGGACTTTACCGACCGATTGCCCGCGTTTCTTGCTGCGTTTGAGCACCTTGCCCATCTTGGTTGGTGAGACATTGCCGTAGAAGACCAGGTTGTCACCAATTTTGCGGCGGCTTTTTTCAATGATCTGTGTGGACACATAGCCTTTGCGTTCGGTCTTGTCCCATTTTGGCGCAGCGCCTTTTTTGCCGCCCGCACCGGGCCAGAAGTACAATCGCCAAGCCCGCAAGGTCGCCATCGAGTTGATGTAATTGCCGACCACCCAACGCAACGGAAACAGTGGCAAAACCAAGTTCGCCAGGATCGCTTCGCGCCAACCGTAGACGCTGCGAATCGCAAAGAACCGCATGGTCAGACGCTCGAGCGTCACCAGCACCAACAGCAGGCCCAATGTTGCGGTCACGCGGTCGTCACCGGTCGGCCAGCCTAAGGTATGCGCCAGCACTGCGTAAATCGAGGCCGGGTAGCCGAAGAGGTGAACCAGATTTGTGAAGCGGCCCTTCTGGTCGCGCCACAAGGAAAACTGATCCTCAATCTCGAGTCGGTCCCGATCAATCAGCTTCGGGGTTTGCAGCGTGATGCCGTAAATCCAACGGGCTTTTTGCTTGATCGCGGCGTTCAGTTCGTGCGGGAAGTGCTCGCGCACCGCGACGATCTCGTTGTAAATCTTGCCGTCGTTTTTGACGCGCTGAAGGCGTTGAATGTGGAAGTGCGTGCGGTAGCCATAGGTGTGTAAACGGTACGAGAGTTCGTAATCTTCGGTCAGGCTGTCCTCGCGGAAGACCATGCCGTCCTGCGCGATGTGTGAGACGACCTGGCGGCGCATGGCGTAACCCGTTCCGGCGCTCGGCACGAACCAGCCCAAAGCCTCGCGGACCGGAACGTGATGCAGGTGGTTCTCGGCGAATTCATCGGCGTAATGTCCAGCGATGATCTTGCCCCAGAAGCTGTTGGTTTTGGCGGGCAACGCAAAGACTGGCAGTTGGATCGCGTCGTGCTGGTTGGTCAGGGTGCTGTAAAGCTTGAAGGTGTACGGGTGAATCACGTCCTCGGCATCGTGAATGGCAATGACCTCGAAGTTCTGCCCGCTGGCCTGCTCGTGCGCTTCGATGGCGCGGTAGACCTCGTTCAAATTTTGGCTTTTGTTGGTTGGGCCAGCTTTGGAATTGATCACGCAATGAACATTTTTATTGTTCAGCGCAAGGGCACGAACTTCATTCAGGGTTTCGGTGTCGTTCGGGTACACGCCGACGAAGTAATCGACCATGCTTGATGGATAGTTCGCAATTTTGGTGGTGCTGCGGATCATCGGTGTGACCACGCCAGCCTCTTGCCATGCGGGAATCATCAGGGCGATGCGTTTGGGCGGATCGGTCTCGAGGGCTTTGACGCTGACATTCCGCGAGTGAAACCAGGTGCGACGGGCAATATAGATCAGGTCCAGGATCAAATCATCGAGGCTGGAGACGAGGTAGCAGACGAGAACGAAGACGAGAATTCCAGTAACGATGGCGTTTGTCATGGTTGACCCCAAGGTTGTGCTGTGTGGTGAGGCATGTTCAACATGGTCCCAGGATGCAATAATGAGCTTAGGGTCGCATTAACACATTCTCTAGACGAAGTGCAGCCGTGTGAAGTCCCAGGACCGGCCCTAACTCGAGATGCGCCCAAAACCTCGAGCCCATCGGTAGAATTCGGCATGAGTAACACGATGCTATGGCAACCGGACGCGCAACGGATTCAGCACGCCAACATCACGGTGTTCGCGCAACAGGCCGGCCTGGCTGGGTACGAGAACCTTCACGCCTGGTCGCTCGAGCAGCCTGAAGCCTTCTGGAAGGCCGTTTGGGATTTCACTGGAATGCGTGGCGAGATTGGCCCGAGAACGCTCGAGCTTGGAACCAACATGCGCGACTCGAGGTTTTTCCCTGATGCAACACTGAACGTCACCGAGAACCTGCTTTCTCGAGTCGGACCAGACGCTGCCATCATTGCCATCGACGAAATTGGCTCGAGACGAGAATTGTCCTGGGACGAACTGCGGGATGCCACCCTCCGGCTTGCGGGTGCCCTCAAAACCCTCGGCGTTGGTCCCGGCGATTGCGTCGCCGCTTGGTTGCCGCTCGGCGCGGAGGCCGTGATTGCACTGCTTGCCACCTCCGCGCTCGGCGCAACCTTCTCGAGTACCAGTCCAGATTTTGGTGTCGAAGGTGTCGTGGATCGGTTCGGACAGATCGAACCCAAAGTTTTGATCGCCGCCAACGGATATCGCTACGCTGGAAAGTGGTTCGACTGCCTGGAGCGTTTGCAAGAAATTCAAACTCAACTCCCGTCACTCGTGCAAACTGTTGTGATCGCCAGTCAAGCCGAACTCGAGCAGGCAAAACTCAATGCCATCACCTGGGAAGCATTTTCCATGCACGAACCGATCAGAAACCTCCAGCAATTCCCATTCGATCAACCGTGGCTGGTCCTCTACTCGAGCGGTACGACCGGCAAGCCCAAGTGCATCGTTCATCGGGCTGGCGGCGTGCTCCTCAATTTGAAAAAAGAACACGTGCTTCACTGCGATCTGCGCCCCAGTGATCGTGCCATGTACTTCACCACGACCGGCTGGATGATGTTCAACTGGCTCGTGACTGCACTTGCCAGCGGCTCGAGTTTGGTCTTGTACGACGGCAATCCGTTCACGCCCAACCCAAGTCGATTGCTCGAGATTGCAGACCGCGAGCGCGTGACCTTGCTCGGTGTTGGCGCGAAATACGTTGATGCGTTACGGAACACGAAGCGCGAACCCTTCACGCACCAACTTGAGCATTTGCGCACCGTGCTTTCGACCGGTTCGCCGCTCTCGCCAGAAAGTTTTGCCTGGATTTACTCACACCTGAAAAAAGACGTTCACCTCGCCTCCATTTCGGGCGGCACGGACATTTGCGGTTGCTTCGCGCTCGGCAATCCGACCGAAGCCGTGTATGCGGGCGAACTGCAACGGCCCGGTCTCGGTATGGCCGTTGATGTTTGGAATGACGACGGCTCGAGCCTGCGAGATCAACCTGGCGCTCGAGGTGAACTCGTTTGTACCCAAGCCTTTCCGTCACAACCGTTGCGATTCTGGAACGATCCGGATGGCAGCCGATACTCGAGCGCGTATTTCGAGAAATTTCCTGGCATCTGGGCGCACGGGGATTTCGCATCGTTCACAATTCACGGCGGGCTGGTGATTCACGGACGCAGCGACACGACCCTCAATCCTGGCGGCGTGCGCATCGGCACGGGCGAAATTTACCGCGCCGTCGAAAACATTCCTGGCGTGCTCGAGAGCCTGGTCTTCGCGCAAGACTGGAAGGACGACGTGCGCATTGTGCTGCTCGTTCGACTCGAGGCTGGATTGGAATTTACACCTGAACTGCGAGATACGATCAATACGCAAATTCGCTCGAGTTGCACGCCGCGACACGTGCCCGCGCTGACCTTGCAAGTGACGGATTTACCACGAACCCGCAGCAACAAACTCGTTGAACTGGCCGTCAGCGACGCCGTGAATGGTCGTCCGGTTCGTAACACTGCCGCGATAGCCAACCCGGAAGCGCTGTGGGCAATTGCGGCCCGACCCGAATTGCTCGAGGGGAAATAAATCCAAACGCGCCGCTGCGTACACCCAAATATGTCAACGAACGAGTACCATTTCATCACCCGTTGGCGCGTGCGAGCCAGCAATGAAGAAGTCTCGAGCATCCTTGGCGATGCCAAAGATTTGCAACGCTGGTGGCCAAGTGTTTATTTGAACGTCGATGTCCTCGAGCCTGGAGATGGGTCCGGCGTGGGCAGTGTGGTGGAGTTGTTCACCAAAGGTTTCTTGCCGTACACGTTGCGCTGGAAATTTCGCGTCACCGAATCGGACGCACTGCACGGATTCGCGCTCGAGGCGTTCGGGGATTTTGTCGGTCGCGGCGTTTGGACGTTCGTTCAAGATGGTGAATTTTGCGAAATCCTTTACGACTGGCGCATCGAGGCGGAAAAACCGATCTTGAAATACCTGTCCTTCCTGATGAAACCGATTTTCAGCGCCAACCACCATTGGGCGATGCAAAAAGGTCTCGAAAGTTTGCAACTCGAGTTGCAACGCCGTCGGGCCGTGACCTTGCACGAGTTGGGTTTGATTCCAGAGCCACCCAGTCCAACCTGGCCGCACCGCAAGCAATTTGTATTCACCTCGAGCCAGACGGTTTGAGACTCGCTTTTAAGCAGGGCAGGCGGATCAACATCGGGTTGGTGTTCGTATCGCCCGAACGCACACAAGAAGCGTTTCTTTCAGCCAGCCAACCAAGTACCGTGCCGTGATGCTGCGTTCGCACCCGAGTAAATCTCGAGACACACCCTCGAACATCATTTCGCCACCATCGCACCAGTTGAACCGAAACACTTTTCAGTCAAAACGCAAGCCCGGAAACTCGAGCAATTGCTGCTCGGGCTGAACCAAATCTACGGTCATCAAGCTCGAGAAAGCGCGTTCAGGAGTGGCGTGAACGTCTTGAGTGTTCAAAAACCTGAGGAAGATTCAGACAGTTCGGAAAGCCTGGCCCGAACCAAATCCTTCAGCAATTCCGCATCGATTTCCCAATCGACCGGGATCTGAAAATGGTTCTTGCGAACAACGTACTGCTCCAACCTCGCCCGAAAATCTTCAATCACTCGAGCACTCCAAGGTGCAAGTGCGAGATGATTTTTCAAGGCGGAAACCCCAAACACGTACTGCCCATTCCGGTGAATCTGAGGCACATTCCAGGAGATTTTAGCCTCGAGTTCCGGGAATTGCGTCAGGATCAACTCAATGACGGCCCTGATGGTTCGTGATTTTTTCGGGTCCAGAGAGGCCAAGTAATCCTCAACGGAATTGAATCTCGAGGAAGCCATCCGCTTTAGGCTCCTCGGGCCGAGTCTCTCGAGATCAGTCGTTGCAGCACATGGCCTTTCCACCTCCACAATCCTGACAGGACCATGATCGGAAGAAAGACAAACCGAACAGCCGGAGCATAATTTGGAATGTCTTCAAACGGACTGTGAATATAACCGAGGATCGGAATGCTGACGATGATGTGAATCCAGCGAAAAACTGGACGTGCGCGGGCATCACTGGTCATTTAATCCCCTGCCATTCAGGATGTGCGGCATGTATTTCTCAACCCTTGAGGCTCGAGTTTTGGATTGTTTGGGTTCGGAAAAATGAAGAATGTAGCCCCGTTGCCGTCCCGGTGTCAATGCATCAAAAGCGGCTTTCAATTCGGGGATTTCATCGAATTGATGTTGTAGTTCTTCGGGAACACCAAACTCTGTGGTCGTTTTGAATTCAACTTCCAAACTGGATTTTTCCACTTCAATCGCTTCGGCAATATAGGCTTTCAAAATGGGTTGCATTTCCACAATTTCTCGAGCATTGGTGAATCGAATCTGACGTGCGGATTGCACGTTCTTTGTTTGTTGAACCAGAATGCCCTTGGAATCTTTGAGCAAGGCACCTTTGAAAAACAGAACCGCGCAATATTCTTTGAAAGTGTGAATCAAAACGATGTTGCTGTTCTTGAGGGTGTAGCACGGGCAACCCCATTTCAATTCCTCGGTCAGTTGGCAATCAAGAACGATGATGCGTAGTATCTCGAGTTCTTCTTGCCACTTTTTGGCTTTTTGGAAATACCAGTCCACTTTGGGATTCATGCTGTTCATGTGTTGATCCTCCGTATTCAAGTTGCTCGTCAGATCAGTCCCTCGAGCACCCGTTCGAGGCCGTTGATGAATTTGTTCCAGCCATACGTTGCGCCGCCGCTGGCTTGGGTTTGGTCGGGTCGGAAGCCGGATTGCTCCATGCGGATGTGCGTGCCTTCTTGGGTGGGCGTGAGGGTCCACGTCACCAGCGTTTTCAGACCGTCTGTGGCTTGTTCGCCCAAAACGTTCCAACTGTAGGCGAGCCGTTCGTGCGCCTCGACGATCAAGACCTCGCAATCAATGCTTCCGTTCCAGCCGGGTTTTGGTGGGGCACGAAAGTTGAAGCGGTGGCCTGTGACGGGTTGGAAGTCGTTTGGCAGCAGCCACTCCTCGAGCAGCGGCATTTGGGTCAGGGCACGCCAGACTTTTTCTGGTGGATGCGGCATGACCCGTTCGATCACAACGGAGCGGGTGTCAGTGGCTGTATTTGCTGTGGTCATGTCGGTCATTCCTCCAGCCTTTCGAGCACGGTCTCGAGGCGATTGAAGCGGTCGTTCCAGAAGGCCCCGTAGAATCCCAGCCAGTCGATCAGTGGGGCCAGTCCTTGCGGTTCGGCGCTGTAGTGGACGGATCGGCCCGCTGGACGTTCACGCACCAGACCACAGGTTTTGAGGACGCTCAGGTGTTTGGAGACCGCCGGTTGCGAGACGCCGGACCGGTCCGTTAAGGCCCGCACGGTTTGCTCGCCGTCTTGGATCAGGCGTTCAAAGATGGCCCGTCTGGTTGGGTCGGCCAGGGTTTTGAACACTTCGTTTGGTGCGTTCGTTGCCCCATATTCATAACTCATAGGTTATTTTATAACTCATAGATTATGATTTTGTCAAGTGCAGACTCGCAGCAAGATGCAGCTTCAGATAAGGACCAAGCTCGAGAAGTGGAAAGTTCAAAGTGGAAATCAAACCTCGAGCCACAACGTCACGATCAAAAGTTCACTGCCCGAACACCATCTTGGTGATTTCTCGAGTCATCAATTCGGTCGGTGCCTGATCCTGATTGGCAAAGATGATGATCGTCACTCGGTCCTTGGGAAACTTCACAAACACCGTGCGATACCCCGGTAATTCGCCCGTATGCACGTAGCGTTTGCGTTTCATCCTCGAGTCCACAAACCAGCCGTAGCCGTACCCCGCGAGTCCCGGCGTGAAGACCTCGAGCCTGTTGGGATCGTCCATCGCAAGGCTCCATTTGAACAGATCATCAAGCGTGCTGACCAACGCGGCATCCCCGGCGGGCGGCTCGAGCGAGAGTGCAGGAATGCGTTCCCAGTTTTTTGTGTACCCGACCGAAACATTTTCTGGCGCGGCAAAACTCGAGTGCGTCAACCCGGCAGGCCCAAGCACGAGTGCACGCACCGCATCGTTGAATGGCACGCCAGTCACGAGTTCAACGATGCTCGCCAGCACAATGTACGCCGGGTTCGAATAATGAAATTTACTGCCCGGAGTGAACTCGAGCGCCTGCATTCGCGCCTGTTGAATCAATTGTTCGGTCGCGCCCTGTTGCGTCATGAACTCGAGGTACTTGTCCGAGTACAAGCCGAGTTTCTCCTCGTAATCTGGGATGCCGCTGGTGTGGCGAATCAAATGCTTGATCGTGATTTCACGCCATTGCGACGGGCAATTTGGAATGTGCACGCAAATGCGATCCTCGAGCCTCAACCGTTTTTGATCCCGAAGTTTGAGCACCGCGAACGCCGTCATCATCTTTGAAATCGACGCGACATGGTGCAGCGTTTCTGGCGTGAACGGCACTCGAGTTTCACGGTTCGCCAGTCCATACCCGGCCTGCATAATCACGCTGTTTCCCTTGGCCACCAGCACTGCGCCAGAGAATTTTCCGGCCTTCTCGAGTTTTTTTAAGTACGTGTCCATACGGGTTTTCAAGTCTTTCGTTGCAGCCTGTGTTGAGGAAATCAGCAGCGCAAAAATCACGAGGATTATCCAAGCTCGAGCTTGGTAGGGTGTGCTCTTGAGCGCACCGGGATGCGCATGCGGTGCGCTCAAGAGCACACCCTACACGTGACCGAAATCACGTGCGCCGCTTTCCGTGTCGTCCCTCGAGTTCTCGTGCCACGTCCTCTAAACTCACGCCGATTTCGGCCATCGTGAACAGCGTGTGGAAGAACAGGTCGGCAACCTCGAGTTGCAGTTCGGCGCGGTCACTGTTTTTCGCAGCGATGATGACCTCGCCTGCTTCTTCGCCAATTTTTTTGAGGATTCGGTCAATGCCCGCGTTGTGCATTTTGGCGACGTAGGAACCCTCGGTTGGGTTGCGAATCCGATCTTGGATTGTGGCGAAAACGTACTCGAGTTCCGGGCCGATGCGCCTGTCCTCGTTCGCTGGTCCAATTTTCGTTTCGGGTTTTGCTTCTGTCTCGAGCAAGCTGTTGTGAAAGCATGAATGCTCGAGCTTGTGACATGCGGGGCCGATCTGATCGACGGTGTATAAGATTGCATCGCCATCGCAATCGAGTCTGATCGAGTGAACCCGTTGCGTGTGCCCGGACTCCTCGCCCTTCTGCCAGAGTTTATGGCGTGACCTCGAGAAGTAATGCGCGAGTCTTGTCTCGAGCGTCTTCTCGAGCGCTTCACGGTTCGCGTAGGCCAGCATCAACACGTCTTTGCTGCCCGCTTCTTGCGTGATGATCGGCACGAGACCAGCCGCATCAAACGCCACGCTCTCGAGGTTGAATGGCGGAAAGATATCGACAGGCATCATGCACCAACCTGAATTTCGGTCTCGAGTCGCACTGGAACGCCATTCTTGTGCAAATACTCTTTGACTTCCCGAACCGTGTACGTTCCAAAATGAAACACGCTCGCCGCCAACGCAGCATCCGCACGGCCAACGGTCAGCACCTCGAGAAAATCCTCAAGTTTGCCCGCACCGCCCGAAGCGATCACGGGAATGTCCACTTCTGCTTTGATGGCGGCGCACAATTCCACGTCGTAGCCTGCTTTCGTGCCATCGCCATCAATCGAATTCAAAACCAACTCGCCCGCCCCGAGCGCCTGACCTCGAGCCGCCCATTCGATGGCATCCAAACCGGTCGCCTCGCGGCCTCCCTTGACATACGTTTCCCAGCCTTTGCCGTTGGCACGGCGTTTGACCTGCATCGAAAGCACCACGCATTGCGTTCCGAAATGATCACTGGCGATGCGAATCACCTCCGGGTTGTTGACCGCGCCGGAATCGATGCTGATCTTGTCCGCGCCCGCCAAATGCAGACGGCGGCAATCCTCGAGCGTGCGCACGCCACCGCCAATCGTTAAGGGCATGAACACGGTTTCCGCCACAGAATTCGCCCAACCCGTGTCAATTTCGCGCCCGTCGCTCGAGGCGGTGATGTCGTAAAAGACGAGTTCGTCCGCGCCCTCGAGATCGTACTTGCGGGCATACTGGATCGGGTCGCCGATGTCACGGACGTTCTGGTATTGCACGCCTCGGGTGACGCGGCCTCGGTCCACGTCCAGGCAGGGGATGATGCGTTTGGTAATCATGGGAAAAGTTTATCTGGAACCTCTTGCGTATTTTTGATGTAAAATCTGTTCATGGCAAAATCAAGCGCATTTGTCGAATACATCCTCGAGTGCCTGAACCCGTTCGGCAATGTCACCGCCCGAAGAATGTTTGGCGGTCGCAACGTCGCCCTGAATGGCCTGACCTTTGGCCTGATCTTCGATGACGTGCTGTATTTGAAAACGGACGCGCAAACCCTCGAGACTTTCACCAGCGCAAACCTCGAGCCGTTCACCTTCTACAAGCAGGGCGAACTGGTTTCAACAAGTTACTTTCAAGCCCCGGATTTGCTCGAGGATTGGGATGCGTTCGAGCCGTGGGTCATGGGGGCGCTCGAGGCGGCACGGCGGGCCAAAAAACCGAAAGCCAAGAAGCGTCAGTGATCGGGCTCGAGTCCGGTTTCGGTGCGATTGCACCTTTGAGGCTCGACCTTCGGCTACTGTTGTACTCAGGACCATGTGACATAATGAGCCCTGGTTTTCATGGGCGACCCCCTCACCCAAAAGCTTGCTGGTATCGTTCGGTCCGTTTGGCGGACTGGCTCGAGCCGTGCCAAAAACAGGGGTGAGATGTGCTCACAGATCATGCTGAATCACTCGAGGTTCCAAACGTGATCCTTTATCGCGCCCGTGTCTTTCACACGCCCGTCAATCCTTTCGAGTACGAGCACGCGATGGAGCATTTCGAGGATGGCGCGATTGCCGTCGATGGCGACAAGATCGCCTCCTGCGGGTATTTCGATGACTTGCAACGGTTCCACCCAACCGCGCTGGTCATCGATTGCCGTCCGGGGATCATCTTGCCGGGATTCGTGGACTGTCACGTGCACTTCCCGCAAGTCAACGTCATTGGCGCGATGGGTTTACAACTTTTGGAATGGTTGGATCAACGCACCCTGCCCGAAGAAACCCTGCTCGAGAATGCCGATCACGCCCGCACGCTTGCCAAGGAATTCTTGCGTTTGCTGGCCAAGAATGGCACGACCAGCGCTCTGGTGTTTGGGGCGCATTTCAAGAACGCCATGCACGCCTTTTTCGAGGAGGCGAGAACCTCGGGGTTGCGGATCACCAGCGGCATGGTTTTCTCGGATCGGATGCTGCGCCCAGAATTGCACCAGGACCCTCGAGTTGCGTTTTTGTCCGGCAGTGAACTGATCGAACGTTGGCACAATCGCGGTCGCTTGCGTTACGCCGTGATGCCGCGTTTTGCGCTCTCCTGCACGGATGAAATGCTCGAGATGTGCGGCGATCTTCTGGCCCTCAAACCTGATTTGTTGTTTCACTCGCATATCAACGAAAACCGTGCCGAGATCGATCTGGTCAAGAAGCTTGCCAAGTCCAAAGATTACCTCGAGACGTATGAACGCTTCGGCCTGGTCGGGGTCAGAAGCGTGTTCGCCCACAGCGTTCACCCTTCGGATTCCGAACTCAAACGCATGGCCAAGGCGGGCTCGAGCGTGGCGCATTGCGCAAGTTCCAACGCCTTCATCGGCTCGGGCCTGATGCCATTGCGCCGTCACATCACCTACGGCGTGCGCGTCGCCCTCGGCAGCGATGTCGGTGGCGGGACGGGATTCTCGCTGTTCAAGGAAGGACTCGAGGCGTACCAAATGCAAATGCTGCGCGATGCCGGTTCTGGCGATGGTGTGGCTTTAACGCCCGCGAGGCTGTTGTACCTCGCCACTCGAGCCGGGGCCGAAGCCCTGCACCTGCATGACGTTGGCGATTTCATCACGGG
>JANOWZ010000312.1:0-1995 GCA_031418155.1 Deinococcales bacterium | reverse complement strand
CCGTCCAACCCTGCGCAACCTGCGGACCCGGTTCGTGCCATCGCCGCCCGCGCGCCCGAAGCCGAATTGGCATTCACTCCGCCGCGGCTGAGTGCGGAGGCACACGAGTTCCTTGGGCGTTCGCCGCATTGGATGCTCAGCTCGGGGCTGGCGGCGGTCGTGATTCTGCTCGCGGTGCTGGTCGTGCTCGGCTCGGTGATCAAATATCCGGACACGATCGACGGACGCATCACCGTCACCGGGATGCAGCCGGTGGGGGAAGTGGTCGCGCGGCAGGGCGGGCGGCTGGTGGATTTGCGCGTGAAAGAAGGCCAAGAGATCATTCGAAAGCTCGTGAAAGATGCGGATATTCTGATCGAAAATTTTCGTCCCGGCACGCTCGGGAAATTGGGCCTCGCACCAACCGATTTGATGGCCCGAGATTCACGGTTGATTGTCTGTTCAATCACGGGTTTCGGCTCGAGTGGGCCACTGAAATCCTGGGCCGGTTACGACGTGATTGCGCAAGGCATGAGTGGTTTCATGGCGTACACGGGCGATCCGGCGGGCGATCCGACGAAAGCTGGCGTGGCCGTGGCCGACATTTTTGCCGGTGCGCTCGCCACGCAAGCGATTCTGGCCGCACTGTTCGAGCGCGAAAAAACTGGGCATGGAAGACGGCTCGAGGTCAACTTGCTCGAGGCGATGCTGGCGTTGGGCACGTATCAGGTGCAGCGTTTTCTCGGTGCGAACGAGGATGCGGAACGCTTGGGCAATGAGCACCGCAGTATCGTGCCGTATGGAACCTACAAGACTCGAGACGGATTTTTGAACATCGCGGGCGGCAACGATTCGTTGTATCAGAAACTTGTTGCGGCGTTGAAAGTGGAGGATTTGCTCGAGCCAAGATTTGCCACGAATCCGTTGCGCGTCGAACATCGTGCTGATTTGATTCCGAAACTCGAGGCGCATTTGTCGCGGTTTACGACCGATCAGGCGGTGGAGTTGTTGCAAGCTGCGGGCGTGCCGTGCGGTCCAGTTTGGAGCGTTGCTCAGGCCATGAATTCAGCTTTTGTGCAGGCTCGAGGTGTGACGCTTTTCCTCGAGCATCCAAGTTTAGGTAATGTCCAGTTGCTCACGCCACCGTTTGAGTTTGATGGTCAACGGCTCGAGGTTCGGTTCGCGCCACCAACGCTGGGTGAGCACACGCAAGAGATTCTTGAAGAAGTTTCAACCGAGCGTAAACGAATTTACCTCGCCATCAAGTACCACGCGGATCAGTCGAACCGAAGTCAGATCGAAACCATTTCGAGCATCTTTGAAGCCCAAGGATTTTCTACCTTGAGCGTGGTCCGTGATCTCGAGCATTGGGGTGACATTCGGCTCGAGCCCGATGACTTGATGCGCCAAAGTTTTGAGTTCATTCGGATGAGCGAATTCTTGCTGCTCGAGTTTTCGGAGAAAGCTGTCGGTCTGGGCATTGAGGCTGGTTTTGCGCACGCGATTGGCAAGCGAATCGTGGTGATTGCCAAAACTGGTTCGGAGATTTCAAACACGCTGGCGGGCATCTCGAGCGAAATTCATTTTTACGATTCGAAAACGGATCTCGAGCGAATTGCGGCCAAACTTGTTGCGGCCAGCACCAGACAAAAAACGATCAGACCGTAGGGTACGCTTTTGAGTGCATCGGTTCGCAGTGTGGTGCTACAGGTCTCGAGATTTTCCAGGATTTCATGCAGCATTCTCCTCGAGCACTACCGTTTGCGTAAACGCAGCGTTTCCCAGCTTGCATCTGCTGTCCAACCACCATCGACAACCAAGGCATGACCGTTCACAAAGGCGCTCGAGCTTGGATCGGTCAGAAACGCGACGGCTTGTGCAATGTCGTCCGGGCTGGCGAGCCTTGCCATCGGCACAACACGCTCGATGTCCTCGTCAGTGTACGCGCCAGAACCGGTGTCTTTTTCGTTCATTTCGGTTTTGACCCAGCCGGGACAGACCGCGTTGACACGCACG
>JANOWZ010000311.1:0-23105 GCA_031418155.1 Deinococcales bacterium | reverse complement strand
CGATTCATTTCGTGCTCGAGGATTGAAACAATTTCTCGAGATTCACGATCTTCTGACCGTATTCGTCGGGCACGATTCATTTCGTGCTCGAGGATTGAAACAAACAAGCACTCTGACAATAGCGCCTCGAGCCTCGGGTCGGGCACGATTCATTTCGTGCTCGAGGATTGAAACACGGCGATGTTGATGCGGTTGCTTTTGTGGATCTCGTCGGGCACGATTCATTTCGTGCTCGAGGATTGAAACTGAAGTTTTTGCGCCTCTGCATTGAATTTGCAACCGTCGGGCACGATTCATTTCGTGCTCGAGGATTGAAACGCCTAGCTCGAGCCCTCGGGCTAAGCCAAAAACGGGTCGGGCACGATTCATTTCGTGCTCGAGGATTGAAACATCGTGGCGGCGGTGGCGGTTCAAAACCTCGCACCGTCGGGCACGATTCATTTCGTGCTCGAGGATTGAAACAACCATCGCGGCCCCTTGGGGCCCCAAGAGCCGGTGTCGGGCACGATTCATTTCGTGCTCGAGGATTGAAACGTTTGAGGATTACATCGGCGACGCGCCGCTCGACGGTCGGGCACGATTCATTTCGTGCTCGAGGATTGAATTACCTACCCGTAGGTTTTCCAGACCGATCTTTTGCAACTTTGTGTTTTGAACGCAAAAATTGATACCCTACCCGTCGCTCAAGCTTCTCGAGCCTCGGCGCACTGGCACTCGAGAGTCGAATCAATTCCTCGATCACGTCCCAGAGCGCGTTCTGTTCCTCTTCGGCGTAACGCAAGCGGGTTTCCCAAGCGGCATAGTACGAATCCTCGGTTTTCAATCGAGCCGTCAGTGCATCTTGATTGCGTCTCGAGGCTTCACTCACGGCCCGCAATGCACGCAGTTCTCGGGCCATTTCGCTCAAGCTCGAGTCTTCAACGGGTTCACTCGATGTCGGTTTTGTTTCGTCTGCATTCTTGGTTCGCTCAAGACATTGCACCAACGATTTGCTTTGCTTGCGTCCGAGGACTGTCGCCCGTTTCAAATGCTCAAGGTCATCAGTGGTCAACCAGTCCCGATCAAGTTTGGCCCACTCGCGGAATGCCTCGAAGTTGCGCCGTCCAACCGCTTCACCGATCTCGAGCGCGTCAATAGTCGCCGTCAGGTCGTACTGAATTGCCTCTGCCGATTCGTTCATGCGGTTTCCAGTTCTTGCTCGAGCAATTCGAGTGCGGCTTGAACGTTCGGATTCTCGAGTTTGATTTTGAGATTCTTCTCGAGCCGTTTGAGTCGATCTGTTCGGTCCGAGCGTGGATTTAACTTGTGGCGCAGGTCTAGAGTCGTCAGTCCATTGTGAATTTGTAAGATCAATTGTTGTTGCGTTCTCGAATCAACCTGAGCCAGTTTTCGTGCGAGGTACGGATTGATGAGACGGTCAAGAACCAACGTTTTCACATCGTCAGGCAACGTCACAAGTGGCATTCCTCGAGCCATAAACGCACGCCAAGTCATTACGCCCAAGGTATCGAACGCCTCGAGAATACGGTCATCGTCATCATCGAGATTTGGACGCTGATCTTGGCGTGATCGGTTGTGCATGACCGTCAATCGCTCGAGCACAAATGTTTGCGTCTCTCCGAGCCTCAAACAGACGATCTCGAGCACCGCCTCGGCAATCTCAAGACTGCTCAATCGCTGGCGCTGAACGTTCTCGAGCAGTGCATCCTCGAGTGCCCCAACGTCTCCGGGTGCTTCATTATCTCGCCCAGAATCGGAATAGGTTCGGACTCGAGTTGGAACATCTGTAAGACCAGCTTTCCGTGCCGCAAGCAAGCGGCGTTCTCCGGCAACCACCTCGAACAGACTCGAGTTAATGGACCGTATCAGAATCGGATGCAGCACGCCCCGTTGCCTGATTGAACGGGCAAGAGAATCGAGATTTCGGATTCTGAAATGCCGTGGCGAAGATATCGAACCTCGAATCCGTTCAAGCGTAATCGTCTGAACCTCGTCTCGGATTTTGCTTACCGTCATCAATTCACCTCGAGCCGTTGCAGGGCCATGCGACCCAGTTCAGTGATCTCAAAACGGCGCGGATCGAACTTCGTGTACGTCTCACTCGAGATCACCCAGTTTTTCTCGCGGAAGGTTTTCATGGCGCGACGTACGACATCAACGTGAACGCCACCCAATGCCAGCCGTAATTCTTCGGCGGTGAGATTCTGACCGCTCGAGAGCACACGCAAGGCTCGCCAAGCAATCTTGTTCGGGCGATCACCCATGCCTCGCCGATGGACGTTGCTGTAAACTCGGGCAGCAAAGTGGTTGGCGGTGTCCAGACAGATGCGCCATTGCTCGAAGGTGCGATGGTTCGTCTCGAGCGCAATCTCAACCGAAGTGATATTGGCCGGTAAACCTCGAGAGAACCGTTGCCAAGCCAGTTGTGCCGGGTTGACCGTGTTCGGATTGATTCGACTGCCGGAATACAAACCGCTCGAGTTCATACGCACCTCGCCAAATCCCTGAAGGCCACGTGATTCGGATGCCATTGCAATTCGACCGTCCCGACCGGTCCTTCACGCTGCTTGAGTACGATCACCTCAGCGATTCCCTTTTTGGTGCTGTTCGGGTCGTAATACTCATCGCGGTAAAGCGCCATGACCAGATTGCTGTCTTGCTCGATTTGGCCGCTTTCTCTCAAATCTGAAAGGATCGGGCGTTTGTTATGCCGCAACTCGCAGGCCCTCGAGAGTTGCGATAGGACCAGCAGCGGAATCTCGAACTCTCGAGCCAATGCGAGCAAGCCCCTCGAGATCGCGGCGACCTCCTCTTGGCGGCTCGAGTTTTTGGATTTGATCGCGTCCATCAGTTGCAGGTAATCCACGGCGCAGAAGCGAATCGGATGCTTGCGGTTCTGCTCGCGCAACACGGCACGCAGGCTCTCAACGGTGGCGCTCGAGTGATCCAACACGAACAAGGGCAGGCTCGAGAGTTCCTGTCCGGCCCGCTCGAGCCGTGTGCGATCCGGCCCGGTCAAAGACCGTTGGGTGATGCGACTCGAATCCACCTTTCCAAGCACGCACATGGCACGTTTCAAGAGGGCTTTACCACGCATCTCGAGCGAGACGATCAATGCGCCCTTGCCATGCTCGGCGGTCTGTAACGCGATTTGCAGCATTGCCGCCGACTTGCCCATGCTCGGACGTGCGGCGAGAACGTTCAAGGTTCCTGGCTCGAGCGGATTGACCATTCCGTCGAGGTCATCAAAGCCGGTCGTGATCGCGTCGGGATTGGCTTCCTCTGCCTGGCGGTTCATGTCCAAATGGACTTCCTCGAGCCAGGACGAGATCGCCCGAACTGAACCGGTACGGCTCGAGTTTGGTAATGCTTCGGCCAAAAACTCGTGCGCTCGAGCGTGCAACTCGAGAGGACTGAGGTCCGGGTCGGCCTCTCGAGCGAGTTGCTGCAACTTGCGCCCAAAGGTCTCCAGGTCGCGCAAGTGTGCGTGTCGAACAACAATTCTGGCGTAATGATCGGCGTAAACCGAGGTCGGTACGGATTCCGCTAAACCAACCAGGTAAGCGATTCCACCGATGGCCTCAAGTTGGTTGGCGTTCGAGAGCCGATCTTGCAGGGTCAGATAATCCACGGGGATGCTCGCGTTCATCAGGTCGGTCATGTGCTTGTAGATCGTTCGGTGTGATTCCTTGTAGAAGATTTTCTCGCTGGTCAGAATTTCGCGCACGTCATCGAAAGCGCGATTGTCGAGCAGGATTGATCCGAGCACGCTGGCCTCAGCCTCGAGATCGTGGGGTGGCAAGTTTGAGCGCATCAGTTCAACACCATCCCTCGAGTTGCAGAACCTGGTTGTGATTGGACTTCAGATTGAATCGGAAAGTCTTCAAGGCGCGTCCAACCTCGAGTGAGTGGCAACACCACACTTTCACCGTTGGCGAGTGTGATTTCACCGTCTCGCACCTCGAGCACTTCGACTTGAAATCCTTTCGTCGTGCGATACAGACCGGGTGTGATCTGGCCTGCGGTTTCTGGAGTGTTGACGCTGGTCTTCGCTTGGCTCGAGCCTGGAGTTTCCTGTTGCCGATTGAGAATTGCCCGCAAATCCTCCGGTGCTGCGCCAACGTTCTCGAGCCAAAACACCAATGCTCCCCACGAATCGCGTTTGACATCGCTCCCCGTTCTTGCCTTGCGAACCACCGCCAGAATGTATTCGGCGGGCAGTGTGTCACGCCAGAACGTTCGACGCTCGAGGTAGGTTTCAAAATGCTTTCGTCCAACCGTTCGGCAAGTCGAACTGGTCAAGGCTTGGTGAAGCTCGAGCATCGCTTCTTGCATCTTTCCGACTGCCTCGAGAGGTTGAAGTACGTCTTCCTTTCTAATTCCTTCTTCCTTCAGAGGCTTATTTTTTGCGTGCTGAACGCTATTTCTCGAGGGTCTTGCGGCAGCAATCTGCCGAGTTCCGGCAATACGCTGCCGCGAAACCGTCTTCACCATCAGCAGTAACTTGCCATGCTCGAGTTGGATTGGCGGCAGCGTTCTGCCGTTTGTGAAGGCTGCAACCTGACCGCGTTCGCGTTCGATTAACCCGGCAGCCTCGAGTGCTGCGCAGTAATGCCTGATTGTTCGTGGTGATTCCTCGAGTTGATCGGCCAGGGTTTCCACGAATCGCCAACGGTTTGCGCCAGTCAGATTGGCGAGACGGGCAAGCTCGAGGTACGTCCAGAGTGCGCCATCGGGCAGGCCCGCAGCTTTCGCCTCGAGCAAACGCTTTGAACGGTCCGGTGGCAGGATGGTCGTGCCGGACTCGAGTTTCATCGTGACCCCTGACGGTACTGGCGTTCGTTGATGTCTTCGAGATGCTCGAGCAACCGTTCCGCCTCGAGCTTTGTCAGATCGGCGAGTCGGTGCATTCGATGCCCGAGAAACTTGGAGACAAAGCCTCGAGTTTCCTCTTCATTCAGTTGGAGATCGGCCAGGGCCACGTTCAGCGTGATGTTCTGCCTTCGTGTCACAGCCTCAAGAGACAATGGGTTTCCTGTCGCTCGAGGCTGGCTCGAGCGTGGTCGGTGAATATGCTGCATGGGTGAGTCCTTTCATCCCTGATGGTGTTTCGCTCACCCGTCAGGGATTCTTACTACCGCGCTCGGCGTCTCGAGGGCTTGTGTCGCGTGCTGATGTGACCGATGGGAAGTTTTTGCGTCCACAACTCGAGCGCATGGGCGCTGACCCGCCATTCTGTACCGAATTTCGTGGCGGGCAGATCACCGTTGGCGCAGAGGCGACGAACCGCTTGGATGTTCAGTTGCAGGCGTTCGGCTACGTCCTGCATGTTCAGTAGCAAACGGGATGGTTGCGGTTCAGCGTTCTTGGTTGGCTCGAGCGGATTTGATTCCATGCCCATCACGCTGCCTGCGAAACATCGGTCGATGGCTTGGAAATTTCTAAGAATGCCTCGAGCATTTCACCTTGCCCCAAGATCAACCAGTTTTCTTTAACAGAAAGGTGGCGAGCCACGTTCTTGAGCGTCTCGATGGTGGGCTTGGTTTTTTCGGTCTCCCAGTGATGTACTGTGGTTTTGGTACGATGGATGCACTGACCGAGTTCTTCTTGGGTCAATCCGCGTGCTATTCGGGCCAATCTGATTCTCAGTCCGGGGTTCATTGTTACAGAGTACGAAATGGACGTAATTTTAGCAATGGGAATCGGCCTGAACATAGTTCAAAGATGGTTAACAAGAAGTATAAATTCGGGGTATTCTGAGTCAATAGAAGAAGGTGAAGCGTCCATGAAAAGCGATCCGAACCTAGCCGAACACGTCAATACGCTTCTGCGTACCCGTCTCAAAGAACGCGGGTTGAGCCAGCACGAAGCGGCACGAATTTTCAACCGAACTCGAGCGTGGGCATCTCAAGAACTGTTCCACGAACCAGATCGGGCCTTGCGACGACAACTGATTGTGCAACCAGATTCGGTGGAAGAGTTTGCCGTGTGGCTTGGTTGGGTCAACACTCGAGCGATGTTTGCCGATCTCGGGCTGCTGCCGGAAAGTCTGACTGGAACTCGAGCGGAGATGCCGACCTTTCCCAAGGTTCGGTTCATGGGTGAGATCCATGCTGCCCGAGCCAGAAAACCGCTTCGGGATCGCAGCCTCGAGAAACCGGTTTGGATTGAGATACCACCGGACATCCTGCACCCAGTTGGTCGCAAGCATCCGTACAAGGCGAGCGATGTCTTTGTAGTCAAAGTGGTTGGCGATTCGATGACCAGCCCAGATGTACAAGAATCCATTCCATCAGGCAGCTTCGTGGCGGTGCATTCCAAACTCGAGCCGACCAAACGCGACATTGTGGCGGTATGGGTGACGGCACTCGGTATTGATGTCCTCAAGAGTTTCAACACAGGATTGCGAGAAGAGGTCGTCCTCGAGTCGTACAATCCGCTCGGTGCTCGCTTTGCCTCGAGCAAGTACGAGTTGCGCTTGCAAGGTGTGTACATCGGGCATTGGATGGCGGGACGGCGCGAGTAGTCGTTTCCAGCGTGGCCCAAACCCACTGACCCAATTGTTGAAAAATGAGCAATCTGAAGTTCGGTTGTTCTGTTTAATACATGAAGCAGCGCCAAGTTCTGTTCCTGGCGTTGAGGAGGCTTCATGTCCAAAAACGCAGACAACCGCCGCGCACCAGGGGAAGGCACACTCCGCGAACGCAAAGACCGCAACAAATGGGAGGCCGCCGTCGTCATCGGCTACCAAGCAAACGGCCATCCAAAACGGCTTCGCAAACTCTTTGACACGAAAACAGAGGCTCGAGTCTGGCTGCAAGACAACGTGGTTGCCAAACGCAACGGCGAACTGAACGCCGCGAGCGACACAACCTTTGAGGCGTTCCTCAAAGACTGGCTCGAGGTGAAAAAGGCGGCGAGGGCCGAACGCACCGTGGAGAGCTACCGATACGTCTGCGAGAAGTATTTGCTGCCGTACCTGGGCAAACACAAACTCGTGGACTTGACACCGATGCACGTTCAACGGCTCGTGGCCAAACTGCAACAGGCAACCACACCGTTGCTGGTCAACCGGGCGCACCACTACCTCAAGATGATCCTCGCCGAAGCGGTGCGGCTCGAGGTGATCATCAAAAATGTTGCCAAATCTGTGAAAGTCCCCAAGCCACGCCGTCGAGAGCTGACCCGATGGACTACCGATGAAGCGGCGAAGGTCCTCGAGCATGTTCATTCCACCGAGCATCCGCTCGCCAACTACATTCACTTGGCCCTGACCACCGGGATGCGACGCGAGGAACTGTTTGGGTTGCGTTGGTCTGACATCAACGTTGACCGGGCCGAACTCAAGGTTCAGCAATGCGTGACCTTCATCAACGGACGGGCCATCTTCGGAAGACCCAAGACCGAGGACAGTCAACGCACGATTTACCTCGATCAAGGCTCGATTGCAGTCTTGCGAAAGCAACTCGAGGCGGTGAGCCTGATGCGTGATGTCAACGCCAGCAAGTGGCAAGAACACAATCTGGTCTTCCCATCCAAGGTCGGTACGCCTTTTCAAGAGGGTCGCCTCAGTGACCTCTTCAGGAAGCTCTGCACCGGTCTCCAGGTCACACGGATCAGGCCATACGATCTGCGTTCGACCTGGGCGAGCGTGGCACTCGAGGCTGGTGTGAGCGTCAAGGTGGTCTCGGAACGCTTGGGGCATCGTGATGCGAACTTCACGTTGCAGGTGTACGTGCGAACGGTCGAATCACAGCACCGAAAAGCGGCGATGGATGCCAACACCTTGTACGGAACAAAACCCAACCCGGAGGCCAACGCGAACGTGAATCCAAAGCAGACCAAACCCGAAAAACTGGTCAAACCGAGGGGACGAAAAAAGTCTTCTGCCACCAGTCTGCCACCAAAGGCAAAAAAACGTAAAAAGTAAGCTTTTTTGAAAACGAGAAAACCCCGTTCAGAACGGGGTTTTCTCGTGGTGGGCCGTGTTGGACTCGAACCAACAACCCGCTGATTAAGAGTCAGCTGCTCTGCCAGTTGAGCTAACAGCCCGAGCGATCAGGAGTGTATCTCGAGTATTTGCGGCTGTCAAGGTTGCCAGCGACCCGCTCCGAGCATTTGAATTCACTCGTATTTGCTGGATTCCAGTACCCGCCAGTTGCGTTGGTTGGCAAGCGCCTCGAGCCTTCGGTCCCCTCGAACGATGATCGGGTTGTGGGCCATCTCGAGCATTTCCTGGTCGGAGAGTGTGTCGCCGTAGGCAAAGTCGATGCTGGCACTGCCGATGGCGTTGCGCAACCGGGCGGCTTTCATCTCGCCGGTGTTGATGGCAATTTCGACTTGACCGGTCAGCAAGCCGTTTTTGACCTCGAGTGGTGTGCCGATGGCCCCAACACCGAGCCGTGAGGCGAACGCTTCGAGCACTGGTTGGTAGGTGGATGCTGCGAGGATCACGCGCCGTCCGACGCGCAGGTGCGATTCGAGTTCGTTGATGACGCTGGCGCGGCGTTTGGGCCAAAGCTCAAATTGCACAACCCACTCGGCGATTTCGGCGAATTCTTCGGGTGCCATGCCGACGAGCAGGCTGGGCAGGTTTTGCACCATCGCCTGCTGGTAGGTCGAGGCTTGCATCAGCCCGAGTTTGGCCCGGAGTGAACCGAAGCTGTTGGCCCGTTCGAAGCGTTTGAAGGCCCTTACGTGCAGGGAGTCTTGTCGCAAGTAGGCAGATAAACCTTGCCAGGTGTTGCCAACCGTGAGTGTGCCTTCCAAATCGCTGGCGACCACACCGAGCCCCCGAGTGATGCCGGTTTTGGGTGCGTCGGTTTGGATGCTCAAATGAAACTCCCTGATCTCGAGGCCAGTTGGAATCGATAGGGTTGCAATCGATGGGATGAGGAAATTGTTGGGCCGGGACCGGTTGACCTCAGATCATCTTTGCAAATCTACCTGTGATCCCCTTTGAGTATCCAGGGTGTAAACCTTCACGTTTCGTTGAGGTTCATGAACCTGAAGGCTGGAAGCGGATCAGGGATCGCTTCGCAAATTCTTTTGTCGTTCGTACAGGCCACGCAGTGCAGACCGTTCAGCGATATTCAGGGCCTTGCCGAAAAATTCTTGCTTGACGAATTCAAGCACCTCGAGCGTCGCTCCCTCAAGTCGATGTGGTGCACGCTTGCGCCGTTCCTCCTCGAGTGCGGCAAGCGAAGCGCTCATCCTTGCGATCCACGTGCCGCTGCCGATGCCATGTCCGAGCGTCATCATCGAACCCGATCCAAACACGACCAGGCTCAGGAGTTCGATCAGTTCGACCTCGACTGGATCGTGAGGCTGCAATTTTTGTGGTGAGGCACAAAGTCCGTAGGCGCTGCGGGCCAACTCGAGCAGCCATGCTCGGGCTGGTTCATCCGTCCAAGTTTTGGCGACCCGCACGATCAGTTCGATCTGCGTGGCCCTGCGATTCTCGAGCGCGGCAAGTCCAGCGATGGCCTCGAGTGCTTTCATGGCGATATTCTCTGACGTTTGCCCAGCCCATACCCAATCCGAAGTCTCAATCTGCACAGGGATACCCGCAAGCGTTATCCTGAATTGTGACCTCGAGAATTACGATTGCGATTGTGCTCATCGCTGTTCTGGCCGCTGTCGTATTTGCGGTTCAGACCCTACAAGCCCGATCTCAGGTGTTTGTCTTGCAGGTGGCGACCGGGGCGAAAGATGGGGATTACTACGCCTTCGCGCAGGCACTGAAATCCCTGGTCGAACGCCACAACACCAACGTCAGGCTCGAGGTGTTTGAATCCGAAGGTTCGGTGCAGAACTTTGAATGGCTCGAGTCGGACACGACGCAATTGGCGATTGTGCAGTCCGGCACGCCGACCAAACCCAGTGGGCGCACACTGGCGTACCTGTTCCCGGAGGTGGTGCACCTGATCGTCCGCAACGGCACATGCATCCGTGGCCTCGCCGATTTGCGTGGCAAGCGTGTGGCCCTGATGCCTCAAGGCAGCGGTTCGTACCTGCTGTTCGAGGCGATCCGTGGTCATTTCGGGCTCGAGCCAAACAATTTTACGGCCCTGCCAATGCCGTCCAAAAAAGCGTATGCCGCATTGCTGGCGGGTGAAGTCGATGCGGTCTTTCGGGTGATCTCTCGAGGCAATCCAGCCACGGCGAAACTGCTCGCCACGGGCAAAGCATCGCTCGTAGGCATCGATCAGGTTGAAAGCCTGCGCCTGACCGTGCCGTACCTCGAGCCGAGTTTCCTGCCCAAAGGCACGTATGACGGCGCACAACCCATTCCCCCCTCGGACATTCCGGTGGCTGGCGTGCGGGCCGTACTGCTCGCCCGTTCGGATGTTCCGGACGAGGCAATCCAGGCGATTACACGAACCCTGTTCGATTTCCGCAGCGAACTGGTGCAAAGCTACCCTCGGGCCGCGCAGATTCAGCTTCCGGGCAAACTCGACACGATTGGCTTGCCGTTCCATCCGGGCGCAACCGCGTATTACGACCAGAAAAACCGGGTTTCCTCGAGCGATATACCGATCAGATCGGCTTGTTCTTCTCGTTGCTGCTGGCGGGCGGCAGCGGTTTGTTGCAATTGCGAACTTGGCTTCTGAACCGCCGCAAGAACCGCGCCGATGAGTACAACCTCGAGTTGCTGAGCATCCTTGAATTACTAGAAGGCAATCTGAAACGTGACGACCTCGAGACGGCCCGCACGCGATTGCTCGAGGTGCTCAAACGGGTGGTTGGCGCGTTGGACACCGATCAGATCACGCCGGAGGGCTTTCAATCGTTTTCGTTCACCTGGGAGGCGGCGATGGCGCAGGTTCGTCACCGTGAGGCCATGCTGTCTCGAACTGAACGGCACGGACCTGAGGATTAACGCTCGAAGACATCGAGTGCCTGTTGAACCGTTCTCGCGTGCGCTTGAACCGTCACGGCATGGTCCTTGTTGTACCCGCCAGACATCAACGAAACCACTGGAATATGCAGGTCACGACAGGCTTGAAATACGCGCCGATCACGCTCGGCGGCCCCATCGGGCGAGAGGGCGAACTTGCCGAAACGGTCACGCTCGAGCACGTCCACCCCGGCGAGGTAGAAGACGACCTGCGGCTCGAAGGCACGCAGCGCGGGCAAAACTTGCGACTCGAGCATCTCGAGGTAATCGGTATCTCCCACGCCATCGCCCAAGCCAATGTCCAGGCTTGAGGTTTCCTTATGAAACGGATAATTGCGAGCACCGTGCACGGATAAGGTAAAGACTCGAGGTTCGTCCTGAAAGATCGCGGCGGTTCCGTTGCCCTGATGCACGTCCAAATCACAGACGAAAATCCTCGAGACACGGTTTGATTCCAACAGTTCTTTGGCGGCAATCGCCACATCATTGAGCGTGCAGAACCCCTCGCCGTGATCCGGGTAGGCGTGGTGCGTGCCGCCCGCCAAATTGATGCCCAATCCTTGCTCGAGCGCGTCAAAACTGGCTTGGAGTGTTCCGCCAGCCGCCCGAAGTGCGCGTTCAACCAGATGTTCTGACCACGGAAAGCCAAGCAAGCGCAATTCCTTGGGCTCGAGGTCGCCGAAGCGCAGTTTGCGAAGGTATTCGTGCGTGTGAACCCGTTCGACCTGCTCCCAACTCGGGCGTGACGGCTCCAGAATCTCGAGGCCAGATTGCTCGAGGATGTACCGAACCCCGGCGTACTTGTACATCGGGAAACGATGGCCCTCCGGCAACGGAATCGTGTACGTGCTGCCCGAGTACGCCCGAAATGTAGTCATATTGGGGGCTCGGGGAGGCGAGGTGAGGCCAGTCATGCTGGGATCATCGCCCGCTCGAGACATCTCGCACCATGTGCTCGGGCACGGTCTTCTATTCGCGTTTCGCCACCCAGAAAATCCCCGCGCCAAAAATGTTGAAGGCAATCGTCGGCAGCACCATGCCCAAGGCGACCGGCAATCCCTTGGCGAGTTGAAGCATCAGAACCCCGATCACACCCAGGTCGAGCAGGGCCAGCAAAACGATCACCAACCCTCGAAGCCACATGTGAAAAACCCCTCGAAAGCCCGAACGAATCACGACCCTGGCACGGAGAATGGGGGTTCGAGCCGCAATCTTCAGAAATCTTGTGCTAGCCTAACCCGCATTCGGGTGCTCGAGGGTGTCAGAATTCGGAGCGCTAAGTATTAAGGAGAAACTGCGGTGGCCAAAACATTGATTATTGTGGAATCGCCCGCCAAGGCGAAAACCATTGCGAAATTTCTGGGCAGCAATTACATTGTCGAATCCAGCTACGGTCACATCCGTGACCTACCGCGCAACGCGGACGAGATCCCAGCCAAGGTCAAAGGTCAACCCTGGGCGCGGTTGGGCCTGGATGTGGACAACGATTTCGCTCCTTTATATGTGGTTTCCAACGAAAAGCGGGCACAGGTCGCCAAACTCAAGGGTTTGGTCAAAGAGGCCAGCGAGGTCGTGCTGGCAACAGACGAGGACCGCGAGGGCGAGGCCATCGCATGGCATCTCGTGGATGAACTCAAACCTCGAGTGCCGGTCAAACGCATGGTCTTTCATGAGATCACCCGCGAGGCGATTCAGCACGCGATTGACCATCCGAGGGCGTTGAATGACAATTTGGTGCAGGCCCAAGAGACGCGCCGCGCCTTGGACCGCCTGTACGGGTACGAGGTTTCACCGGTCCTGTGGAAGAAGGTCAAGCCGCAATTGAGCGCGGGCCGCGTGCAGTCCGTGGCGACACGGTTGCTGGTCGAGCGTGAACGCGAACGCATGAAGTTCGTGCCCGCAAGCTGGTGGGATCTCGAGGCCATCTTTTCGACCCAGACCAAAGAGACTTTCCCGGCTGGCCTGATCGAACTCGCCGGGCAGCGTTTGGCGAGCGGCAAGGATTTCGACTCGGGCGGCCAGTTCCGCACCGATGGCAAAGTCGTGCGTTTGAACGAACTCGAGTCTCGGGCGTTGGCGGCATCACTGAAGGGCTCGCCGTTCAAGGTTCTGTCCACCGACGAGAAGCCGTTCACGCAGCGGCCTTATCCACCATTCATGACCAGCACCTTGCAGCAGGAGGGCGCTCGCAAGCTCGGGTTCGCGGCGCAACGCACGATGCGGACCGCCCAGCGGCTCTACGAGGCCGGTTACATCACGTACATGCGCACCGACAGCACGAACCTGTCCAAAGAGGCATTGAACGCCGCCCGCAATCAGGTGCGCGAACTGTACGGCGAATTGTTTCTGCACCCGACACCGCGCACCTACGAGAAAAAAGTCAAGAACGCGCAAGAGGCGCACGAGGCGATCCGACCGGCTGGCGAGAACTTCCGCACGCCGCAATCCTTGAAAGTGGAATTGGGCGAGGATGACTTCAAACTCTACGACCTGATCTGGAAGCGCACGATTGCCTCTCAAATGGCGGACGCGCGAGGTCGCAGGCTTTCGGCCCGCGTCGCAGCCAAAGGCCAGAGCGGTGATTTTGCGGGGCGCGAGGCGGTCTTCGCGGCCTCCGGCAAGGTGATTGACTTTGCAGGCTTCCTACGGGCCTACGTTGAAGGTTCCGACGATCCAGAGGCCGCACTCGAGGACCGCGAGATCATTTTGCCGCAACTTGCGGTGAACGATCCGGTCAAGGACGAGAAGCTTGAGCCGAAAGGTCACACGACCCAAGCGCCCGCCAGATTTACCGAGGCGAGTTTGGTGCAGGCACTCGAGGAGAAGGGCATCGGACGGCCCAGCACCTATGCCAGCATCATCCAGACGATTCAGGATCGCGGCTATGTCTTCAAACGCGGCACGGCCTTGATCCCGACCTTCACGGCGTTTTCGGTGATCGGGCTGCTCGAGCAATACTTCACGCGCTTTGTGGATTACAGTTTCACCGCCAAGATGGAGGACGACCTCGATCAAATCGCCGAGGGTCACGGCGGGCGCAACAAGTACCTGAACGAGTTTTACTTTGCCGAAACCGAAGGTTTAAAACCGATGATTGCCGCAAGGCTTGAGCAGATCGACCCACGGGTGATGGCGGTCGTACACGTGCCCCGACTCGAGGGCAGCGAAATTGAAGTCCGTGTCGGACGCTACGGCATTTTCTTGAAACGCGGCGAGCAGACCGGGCCAGTCCCGGACGATATTGCGCCGGACGAGTTGACGCTCGAGATGGCCGAGAAGTTTTTGACCGAACGCGCCAATGAACGGGTGATCGGCAGCGACCCAGAATCCAACCTCGAGATCACCGCACGCTCTGGACGCTTCGGGCCTTACGTGCGGCTCGGGGCACTCGACGACAAGGTTCACGGTCGCAGCGCCAGTCTCTTGCCGGGAGACAAACTCGAGGATGTGACGCTCGAACGCGCCCTGAAATTGCTTTCACTGCCGCGATTGGTTGGACAATTCGAGGGCCAAGAGGTCTGGGCGCACAACGGAAAGTTCGGGCCGTACATCAAGGTGGGCAAAGACTCGAGAAGCCTGACCAACCACGAGGAATTGTTCACCCTGTCCGAAGAGCAGGCCGAGGCGATCCTGCGCCAACCCAAACTGCGCGGACGGGCGCAACCGAAACCCGCCGTCAAAGTCTTCGAGTTCGAGGACCGCAAACCGATTGAACTGCGCGATGGACGCTTTGGGTTGTACCTCACCGATGGCGAAATGAACGCCTGGTTACGGGCAAACGATAACCCGGACAATCTGGACGAAGACAGGGCCAGGGACATTTTTAACGAACGTGCCAAGCCGCCAAAAGGCAAACCTGCTAAGGCCGCTGGAACGAAGAAGGCGGTCTCAAGCAAAACCGCAAGCACAAAATCCCCAGGTACAAAAAGCTCGAGTCCCAAAACCGCCAGTGCGGGCCGCGCCAAGGGTTCCAAGCCCAAAGCGAAAGCCAGCAAAACCCGAGCCAGCAAAGCTGCGAAACCCGTCAAAGCGCCAAGCGAAAAACCGCTCTGGACCGACCTTGAGCCGTTCGCCGCGACGTTTGACCCGACCACCGCGCAACTCTTGAAACTCGTCAATGGCGAGGGCGTGAAAATGGCCGAGGCGGCAACACGCTTGCGAATCACCTCCGAAGATGCCATGAGCCGCTATCGCGCCTCGAACTTCAAGCTCTACAGCCTGTACCGCAAAGCTCGAGCGACGGCAACAACCTAAACTCAAGCATTTGATTTGGGGAGGCCGCTCAAGGTCTCCCTTTTTGCTGGCATGTCACCGATCTCACGGTCAAGCTAACACTTCGCGCTTAAGGTGAAATCGAGGTGGCAAGATGGCGAAGATGATGGCGAAATCGGGCTCGGGCTCAAAGGTTTCCATGCGCACATTCAAAACCAGCATCGACATCAAAGCGAAAGCTCGGGATTCACTGGTCACGCTTTTAAACCAGCAACTTGCGGATTGCTTCGATTTGTACTCACAGACCAAACAGGCGCATTGGAATGTCAAAGGAACGGATTTCATTGCGCTTCACGAACTCTTCGATGATCTTGCGGCAACGGTGCTGCCATTTGCCGACGAGATCGCCGAACGTGCCACGCAACTCGGTGGATACGCGCTCGGCACGGCCCGCATGAGCGCGGCAAACTCGAGCCTGCCGGAATACCCAGTGAATGCCACGGGCGGACAGGATCACTTGAAGGCGCTGGTTGAACGGTACGCGATTTTTGCCGCCAGCACCCGCGCCGCGATTGACACCGCGAACGGTTTGGACGACTTGGACACGGCTGATTTGTTCACCGAAGTCTCGAGGGCGATGGACAAGAGCCTGTGGTTTCTCGAGGCGCACCTGCAAGGCTAGGGTTCGCCGCGCACCTGCAAGGCCAGGCAGAACGTTCCAGCAATGCGACCTCGAGCGCAAACCCGAACGGCCCGAACGGGCAGGATGGATTCGTGCCAGCATTCAAGCCCGAATCCTTCCCGCCCGCGAATGCGTTTCGTCGAGTCGATGAATCGCCGGACGCTCACTTTTACCGCTCGCCGCGCCTGGTGACGCACATCGACGATGCCGCAATCAGCGCCGTCACACAGGTTTACCGAGAGGTGCTGCCCGCAGGTGCAATTCTGGACCTGATGTCCTCATGGATCAGCCACCTGCCGCCCGAGGTCGCCTACAGCCGCGTGGTTGGCCTGGGCATGAATAAGGACGAGCTTTCGCACAACCCGCGACTCGAGTCGTTCGTGGTTCATGACCTGAACCTCGAGCCGCGACTACCGTTCCGGGACGCCGAGTTTGATGCGGCCACCATCTGCGTCAGCATCGATTACCTGACCGATCCGGTCGCGGTGCTGCGTGACCTCGCACGGGTGCTCAAGCCGGGCAGTCCTGTGGTCATCAGTTTCTCGAACCGTTGCTTTCCGAGCAAAGCGGTGATGGTCTGGCATTCGCTCGACGATGCCGGTCGCGTCAAACTCGTCGAACGGTACTTGCTCGAGGCCGCCTGCTGGGATGACATCCGCAGTTTGGACCGAAGCCCGAATCCGGGCCGCAGCGATCCGTTGTACGCGGTGCTGGCCCGCACTCGGGCTTGAGCACTCGGGCCTGATACCCTGAATGCGTGCGCATCTCGAGCCCATTTCAAGGCGTGATGGTCCTCGTGTTCGTGACGATGATTTGGGGTTCTACTTTTCCGTTGCTGCAAATGGCGCAGCAAACGCTCGAGCCAGCACAATTGATCGCCCTGCGGTTTGCGTTGTCGGCACTGGTTTTTGCACCGTGGTTGTTGAAGGCTCGAGGTCTGGCAATCTGGCGTGACGGTGCGCTGCTGGGTTTGTTCTTGTTCGCCACGTTTGTGACGCAGGCCATCGGCATCACCACCGTCTCGCCCGGACGGGCCGCGTTCATCACGGGTTTGAACGTGGTGCTGGTCCCATTGCTGCTGCCGTTCCTGCGGCGTCGCGTGCCGTTGGTCGCGTTCATCGGTGCGGGCTTGGCCTTCGCGGGCATCGGCGTGATGTCCTGGGATGCTGGCGCATTGCAACTCAGCACGGGTGATGGTTGGGTGCTCGGTTGCGCGGTCTCTTACGCGGTTTACGTGGTGCTGCTCGAGCCGTTCGCGCATCGGCACGACGCGATACAACTCACGGCGGTTCAATTGGTGACGGTCGGTGCGCTCGGGCTGATCTGGGCACTGCCGAGTTTGACTCGAGGTTTGCCACTCGAGAAATTCGATGCAGGTTTGCTCGGGATCATTGTTTACCTGGCGGTGATTGCGGTTTCGCTGACGACTTGGTTGCAGACAATCGTCCAACGGGTCATGCCAGCGTTTCAGAACGCCGTGATCTACTCGCTCGAGCCGGTGTTCGCCGCGATTTTCAGTTGGTGGTGGATTAGTGAGCGTCTGAACGTGCAGGGATTTATTGGGGCGGGCCTGATCTTATTGGCGATGATCGTTTCGCAACTCCCAGAGAACCGTGATCTGGCTCGAGCACTCGAGCCCAGTTCGGATTAAACTCCAGATGTCAAAATCTTGGACCGTAACGAAGTACCAAGTCAAACGCCGGGATGAAGCTCAACACGAAGTTCTGAAGTCCAAGTTTTGACTGGGGGAAATTTGATATGAAACAATTCTCGAGTTTGATCGCTGTATTGCTGCTGACCTTTGCCGCCGCGCAAAGCCTGAATTCCGCCCGTCCCGCAACCACCTCGAGTGCGAGTTGGCAGGCGAATGCGGTCTTCTACGAGGTTTTCGTGCGTTCGTTTCAGGATTCCAACGGTGATGGTATTGGTGATTTCAACGGCCTGACCTCGAGACTGGACGACCTCAAAGATTTGGGCGTGACGGCCCTGTGGCTGATGCCAATTTTCCCCAGCCCGAGTTACCACGGTTACGATGTCACCGATTACGACGCTGTGAACCCGCAGTACGGCACGATGCAGGATTTTGAGAAGTTGCTCGAGGCGGCGCACGAACGCGAGATGAAAGTGATTCTGGATTGGATTCCGAACCATTCCTCACGCGAGCACCAGTGGTTTCTGGAGTCGCGCAACCCGAGCAGCCCAAAACGCGATTGGTACGTTTGGCGCAAAGACAATCCGGGTTGGAAGAAACCCTGGGGTGAGTTCGGAAATGTCTGGCACAGCATTGATGGTTTTTACTATTATGGCGCGTTCTGGGAGGGAATGCCAGATTTGAACCACCGCAACCCAGCCGTGACCGCCGCTCTGAACGCCTCAGCGAAAACCTGGCTCGAGCGTGGCGTGGATGGATTCCGGGTCGATGCAGTACGTTACATGCTCGAGACCCAAACCGACAACATACCTGACACTGACGAGAACATCGCCTGGTTCGAGAAATTCTCGAGCTTCGTGAAATCAGTGAAGCCAGAGGCCGCCGTGGTCGGTGAAATCTGGACAGATGTCGGCACGGTCGGCAAGTACATGACAGGTGGATCGGCGAACAACCTCGCGTTCAATTTCGATATGTACAAAGGCATCCAAGACACCGTGAACTCGTCCAAACGCGGTCCGGCAGAACGCATCCTCGAGAACGTCGCCAAAGCGTATCCCTCGAGCGCCATCGACGCGCTGTTCATCTCGAACCACGATCAGCGCCGCCCGAAGTATTTCGGGAACTTAAAATACCGCACCGCCGCCGATTTGCTCCTGACGCTGCCCGGAACGCCATTTCTCTACTATGGCGAAGAAGTTGGGATGCCGAACGGCCCAGGAAACAACGACGAGAACAAGCGCACGCCAATGCGCTGGGATGACACGGCCAACGCCGGATTCTCGAGCAGATCACCCTGGTATTCGTTCAGCACGGACGACAAAGCGATCACTGTCAAGGCTCAGAAAGCACTGCCGGGATCGTTGTACAACCATTACAAAAACCTGATTCGCCTGCGTCAATCGCAACCCGCACTTCGGGCCGGAGGCTACCAACCGATTCAGGCTGGTGAACGCATCATGGCCTTCGCCCGCACGCTCGAGGATTCAAGCATCATCGTGGTCATCAACTTGGATTCTGATCCGGGTAAAGCGGTGATGGACCTGAGCAGTTTTGCTCCGGGTGGCGTGCGCGAACTGACGATGGACAAGAAGCTCGAGCCGATCACGGATGCAAACGCCAAGAATTACACGATCAAAATGGGTCGGGTTGGAATCGTGATCCTCGAGTTGGGACGGTAAAGATCAGCTTGAACTCGGTGTAGCTCACCCTTGCCAGGGCCTTCTCGGGCTACACTCGTGTCCTGTGTCCGAACCACGGCCCGCCAGAACGCCCAAGAACGCCTCGAACAACAGCGTCTCGAGTCATGTAAGCTTGAAACCTGCGACGGCTCAGGACGAGGCCCTGCTGACGCTGCACGG
Organism: Deinococcales bacterium; assembly: GCA_031418155.1. GTDB lineage: Bacteria > Deinococcota > Deinococci > Deinococcales > JAAFIG01 > JANOWZ01. Next base: position 3,801 of record JANOWZ010000311.1, on the reverse strand, counting down.
TTATCCCGAATTGGCAGCACAACTCGAGTACCTGCCTGACACGGACCGGGCTCGGGTCGAGGCGGCGTACCGGTTCGCGGCCAAAGCGCACGATGGCGTGTTGCGCAAATCTGGCGAGCCGTACATCACGCATCCGGTGGCAGTCGCTGGAATTCTGGCTGGCTTACGCATGGATGTCGAGGCGATTCAGGCGGGATTGCTGCACGATACCGTCGAGGACACCAGCGTGACCTTCGAGGACATCAACCGCGAATTCGGCACGAACGTTCGGCGTTTGGTCGAGGGTGAAACCAAGGTCAGCAAACTCTCGAGGTTGGCCAAAGAGCATTTGGAAGACGAGCAGGCGGAAAACCTGCGACAACTGCTGGTGGCGATGACCGATGACATTCGCATCATCGTGGTCAAGTTGGCGGATCGCCTGCACAACATGCGCACGTTGGGTTCGATGAAGCCCGAGAAACAGATTCGCATTGCCACAGAGACTCGAGACATTTACGCGCCGCTGGCGCATCGGTTGGGCATCGGCAGCCTGAAATGGGAACTCGAGGATTTGGCCTTCAAGTACCTCGAACCGAGCGAGTACCAGGATTTGGCGAATCAGATTCGCCTCAAGCAGGACGAACGCGATGCGTATGTCGAACGTGCCATTGAATTCTTGCGCGGCATGCTCGAGACGGACCGCGAATTGAACCGCTGGCTGTTTCGTTTCGAGATTTCCGGGCGAAGCAAGCATTTGTACTCGATTTACGGCAAGATGCAGCGCGAAACCAAAAACCTCGAGCAGATTTTTGACCTGTTGGCGATCCGTGTGATCCTCGAACCGCGCACCGTCAGTGACACCGAGGTTGGGTTCGTGCCAGACGAATCTGATGAGCCGGACGTGCAGGCGCAGAAGTGCGAGAAGGCCAGGCTCGAGGCGGAAATGCTGCGCGAGAAACGGGTTTGTTATCACACGCTGGGCATCGTGCACAGTTTGTGGACACCGATTCCGGGCCGCTTCAAGGATTACATTGCGGTGCCCAAACCCAACGGTTATCAAAGCCTGCATTCGACCGTGATTTCACTTGAGGGTCAACCAATTGAGGTTCAGTTGCGCACCTCAAGAATGCACTCGGTGGCCGAGTTCGGTGTGGCCGCACACTGGGCGTACAAGCAGGGCATTGAGGACCCGCTCGAGGTTGAAAAACGCACAGCTAGCTTGGAGGATTTGCGCAAGAAACTGGCCGATCCGAACGCCACCGGTCGCGCCCCAGATTTCGGTTCCCCCGGCCTGAAATGGCTCGAGGATTTGCGCAATTTGCAACTCGAGATCAAGGATGCCGGAGATTTCGTCGATGCGGTCCAATCGGATTTTCTCGGGCAGCGCGTGTTTATCTTCACGCCCAAAGGTGAGACGATCAACTTGCCGCTGGGCGCAACCCCGATTGACATGGCGTATCACGTTCATACGAACGTCGGGCATCACGCGGTTGGTGCTCGAGTCAATGGGCACATCGTGCCGCTCTCGCATCAGTTGGACAACGGTGATCGCGTCGAGATCATGACCAATCGCGGTTCGAACGGCCCGAGCAAAGATTGGATGAATTTCGCGGTCACACGCAGCGCCCGCACCAAAATCAGGTCTTTCTTTCGCGCTCAGGAACGCGCCGAAGCCCTCGTCTCCGGTCACGATGGCCTCGCCCGATACTTGCGCAAGAAAGGCTTGCCCGCCGCCAAACTGATGCGCACCAAAACGCTCGAGGACACCACCGAGAAATTACTCGGATCGCGCAACCCGGACGAGTTGTACCTGGCACTCACATCCAAACGCCTGAATTTCGGTCAGGTCGCACGGGTGCTCGCCCCGGACCTCGAGCCGGAACCGATGCAAATGCCAGCCACGCCCAAAGCACCACCGAAACGCTCGAGTCAAGGTGTCTATATTGAAGGCATCGTCGCGCCGGTCAAGTTCGCGCAGTGCTGCAAACCGATCCGTGGCGACGCGATCATCGGTTACATCACGCGGGGTCGATCCGTCAGTGTTCACCGTGAAAACTGCTCGAACGCGATTCGCCTGAACATCGAAGAGCCCGAGCGCGTCAAGGCCGCGACCTGGGAAGAGAACGAAACCTCGAGCTACCCGACCGATATTGAAGTGCACGCGATTGATCGGGCCGGGTTGTTGAAAGAAATTTTGGATGTGGTTTCCAACATGAAAAAGAACGTCCTGAAATTCGGGGCCAGTGTGCACGGCACCAACGATGCCCGGATCGAATTGCGCCTCGAATTACGCCATCAGGACGAACTCGAATGGGTGCGCGAGGCCATCCTGAAGATTCGGGATGTGCGGGCCGTTGTTAGGCGCGGTTCGCGCCAACACAAACAGTAACCGTGCGTCGCGGCTCGAGCCAGAAGAGCAAATGAAGTTCTGAGTTTTGAGTTTGGGCTCAAGGCTTTGACTCACGGCCCATGACCCATTGCTGCCCTCGCGTAACTGGCGCGTAACCAGGCTTCGGCGAAAATTCCCTCAGGTCCGGCGCACAGCCAACCACGAGGTCGCCATGAGGAGAATCAAAACGGAGCCCGCCACGTACCGCCTTTGTCCTCGCTGCCTGCGGGCCGTTCCCAGTGCCAGTGGAGAACATTACTGTTCAAACGATGGTCAGCGCTTGCTCGAGGCGTGTCCGGGCTGTCAGAAGCGGATCACCTCGCCGTTCGCACGGTATTGCACGGGTTGCGGACTCGAGTTTCGCGGCCTCATCCACGAACGAGGCGTTCCTGAGCTTTCACAGTAAACTTCTTTCAAAGCTCAAAGTCAGCCATCGAAATTGGAGGTTCAAGTGTTGAACAAATTGGCATTGGTGGTGATCGTGCTGGCAGTGGTCCTGCTGGTGCAAACTCGAGCAACCCCAACGACTGGGACATTCCTGACGGCGGTTTCAGTTTCCTCTGGCCCGACACCGTTTGTGGGCATCGTGACCACGACGGACAAGGCGCTCGCCTACATTTGCGACGGTGAAGGCTTGGCCCAGTGGTATCGCGGTTCACTTCAGGCTGGCGGTCTGTTCGAGGTGCGTTCAACCACCAAAAAATCGCGCATCACCGCGCAGGTCACTGGACGTTCGGTGTTCGGTGCAATCACGCTCGAGGATGGTCGCGTACTGTCATTTCGTGCCATTCCCGGTGAGGGTCCGGCGGGCCTGTACCGCAGCGACGACCGGATCAATGATGTGCGTTACCTTGGCGGTTGGGTCGTGCTGCCCAATGGTGAGCAGCGCGGCGCGGTCACGGACATCGGCAGCACCCGACCCGGATTCATGCTCGAGTTTCGCTCGAATTTGATTGGCACAAACATTCCCGGCCTCGGTCCGTTGAAGCCATTCATGGTCACACCGGAATTTGTGGAAAACCTGTAGCTCAGGCGAGTTTCAAGAACGCCTTCCATGAGACCGGCAGGTGTTCATCGACATCGGCAAATTGGTCCCGTGCTTGGGCATAGACACGCTCGAGCCTTCGCGGTTCATCGGCCACCTCGAGCGCCCGCAAGGTCAAACGAAGCGCGTCGGCATCGTATGGGTTGGTTTCGCGCAGCAGTTCGGCCACCCGTGCCGCCTCGAGCGGATCGCGTTCGAGCAAGACTTGCACTTGAACCCGTAACGCCTGCTCGAGTGCGTCGCGCAGGTCCGGGGCGATCTCTTCGGGCAGGTCGTTCAAGAGTGGACCGCGCCAAAGCTGAGTGCGGCGATGCTCGAGGAATGATTCGGCATCCGTTTCGACCCGTCCGAGCGCATAACCGTCGCTGACGCGCAAGATCGCCGCCTT
>JANOWZ010000310.1:0-4843 GCA_031418155.1 Deinococcales bacterium | reverse complement strand
CTCGGGCTCGAGGTTCGAGCGTCAAACTTGGACAGATCGCTGGAACAGATTGCGCCTCAGGGATCGCCATGCTCTCGGGCGGAACGATGATCGAGGGGTGGGCCTGTTACGTCCAAGACCTGATGCTTGAGGTGGAAGGGTTTTACTCACCACGCGAGTTCATGTTGCTGAAGCAATACGAAATGCGCAATGCCGCGATGTGCCTCGCCGACCTTCGCCTGCACCGAGGCATCTGGACCCTCGAGCAGATGCGAACCTTTTACCGCAATGAGGTTGAAGTGCCCGCTTCGAGAAACTGGGCCGAGACAACACGTAACTCGATCTACCCGGCGACCCGATTGATGTACTGGCTGGGAACTCGAGCCATCAAATCGTTGCGCCAAGAACTGGCTTGGAAACCTCGAGCCTTTCACGATGCGTTGCTGTCGTTCGGTTCCGTACCGGTGGCCTGGGTTGCAGACGAATTGACAGATTGAGATTTACAGCAATTTCGGGATTTCTTGAGAATGCCTTTTTCCTCAAGAAATCCCCGAGTGATACGGGTGACAAACAGTGGCCCACCAAGTCGAAACTTGGATCGTGCATCGTGTAACACACGTAGGACGTGATGCACGTGTTTCACACGATAAGATTTCGACAAGAAAGACATCGGCAACAATTGACGAGTTTTGCTTTTGGAATTCTCAATCATTACCGAAGCCACTGTGACTTGACGCTTTCTGATCTGCTGCTCACTATGCTCGAGACGCGAAGCGAGGATCGCCTCAACCCGTTTGAGCCTTCATCCGATATCCCTTGCCGCGAACCGTCTCCAAATACTTTGATTCGTTTGGATCATCCTCGAGCCGTGCCCGCAATTGCGTGATGTGCTGGTCCACGGTGCGTTCGCCGCCCATGAAGTCTTGTCCCCAAACCCGGTCTAACAATTCTTGTCTCGAGTACACCCGCCCCAAGTTAGAAGCCAGGAACGCCAGCAGGTCAAACTCGCGCCGCGTCAACTCGAGGCCTCGTCCATTCAAAAGGGCGTGGCCCTCATCGAAGTTGATCTCGAGCGTACCGACCGTGACTTTGCCACGTGGTTGCTCCCGGTTGCTGCGTCGCAACAAGGCACGTACCCGAGCGGCAAGTTCGGCGGCACTGAACGGTTTGGTCAGGTAATCGTCCGCGCCCGCGTCCAGCCCATCCACCCGATCAATCTCGCTGGCCCGAGCCGTCAGCATCAGTACCGGCAGGCTCGAGTGTCGGCTGTTGCGCAATCGGGTCAACCAGGATATTCCAGGCTCGTCCGGCAGCATCCAGTCCAGGACGATCGCGCTGACCCCCTCGAGCGCCCCCCAGCCCGCACCGGCAGTCTCCACGGCCCGCACCGTGAAACCGGCACGTTCGAGGTGGAATGTGACGGCCTCGCGCACGGCGGGTTCGTCTTCGATAACCAGGACGGTGGGGTTCATGTCGTTGTTCATGATTCTGATTCGCAATTGTCAGGGCCGTGTCAGTGCTCGAGTAAATCGGTGCTTGCATGAGAAGTTTGGCGTTCGTGCCCGGTTCACATGACCTTCACGTGAGACGTGCGAATTTTGTGCGGAACCTCGAGCGGTTCCGGGGCAATCATTGATGTGGATCGACCACAATCTTTCTTAGTGCAGCCTGTAGGATACTGCTCACAGATGGACCATACCCACTCAGAATTGATTTGTTCGCCACCGCAATGTGGCAGGAGGCACCGCAATGAAGAACCGGATTTTCGGCATCGTCCTCGTCTTGGCCGCACTGACTGGCGGTGCGATCTTGTACCAGCGTTCCTTGTCTCCCGTGTTTTCCTCACCTGCAACAGTTTTGTCTACACCGGCGCAGACCGATCCGGTCCAGGCAACTCCAGCCCCAACCGGCCCCACGTCAAGCGACCCCGCCCAAGCGACAGCAACCCCGACCGATCCGACTCCAGTCAATCCCACGCAGGCCACCACTCCAGCCAGCAAACCCTCAAGCACAGGGGTCGGTGTCGGCTTCGATTATGGTCGCGCCCGACTTGAGGATGAACGCAACAACATCGATGTTGCCTACGCGAACGACTCGAGTGTGGTCTTCATCACCACCAAGATTGAATCCGCACCAACCCAAACCGATCCAAACGATCCGTTCGGGTTCATGCAACAACAGCAACAGCAATCCCAACAGGGCAACGGTTCGGGCTTCGTGATCTCCGATGACGGTTTGATCCTGACGAACAACCATGTCGTCACGCTCGAGTCAGACACGGTGGGCAAATTGTCCGTGCGGTTCCACGGGGACCGGCGCACGTATCCGGCGAAACTCGTCGGACGGGCGATTGCGTATGACGTGGCGCTGATTAAAGTGGATGCGCCCGGTAAGAAATTCAAACCGATTCCGCTCGGGGACAGCGACACTGTCAAGGTCGGTCAGAAGGCCATTGCGATGGGCAATCCGTTTGGCCTCGAGTTTTCGGTCACATCCGGGATCATCTCGGCAACCGGGCGCAGTTTCGGCTCGGACAGCGACAACCTGGCGCAAAATGTGATTCAAACCGATGCGGCGGTGAATCCCGGCAATTCCGGCGGACCGCTGCTGAACTCGAGCGCCGAGGTCATCGGCATCAACACTGCGATCCTCTCCCCAGGCACGAGCATGAGCGGAACCGGTCAGTTCGCGGGTATTGCCTTCGCCGTGCCGATTAATTTGGTCAAGCGTGTCCTGCCCGACTTGAAGGCGGGCAAGACGCTCTCGCGCAAAGAAATCATGGCGAGCCGTCCGCGCCTCGGGATTTCCGGCAATGACCTGGGAAGCTTCCCGCCCGAAGTCTTGCAACAATTTAAGCTTCCCTCGAGTGGCGTGATGATCGAACGGGTCGAAGCTGGATCGCCCGCCGAGGTTGCCGGACTGCGCGGCGCAACAAAATATGCCGAAACCCAACAAGGTTCGCTCGCAGTCAATGGCGACATCATCCTCGAGGTTGAGGGCCAGACCATCGAAAGCACCTCGGATTTGCGCGGCATCGTCACCACAATCCCGCCCGGATCGGAAGTGACCCTGAAGATCAAACGTGGCAGTGAAACGCTCGAGGTCAAAGCGAAAGTCGCGGTAATTCCAGAAAAGAAGTAACCGCAGATGAACCTGAAGGCTCGAGGTCTGTTGCGACTCGAGCCTTCGCCATTCCATTCACCTTTGACCTTTCACCCAGCCCTCCAGCCTGTAGAATCCCCACGATGAAGCTAGCAATCGTCGGGGCAGGCAAAATGGGCGAGGCGATCCTCGAGGGCATCCTGAACGCTGGATTGGTTCAAAAATCCGAGGTCGGTCTGATCGGTGGCGGTAGCAAACGCGCTGCCGAGGCTGCCGAGCGTCACGGTGTTGCCATCATCAACCAGAAGCAATTGCGCAAAGCTGAACGGGTTTTGATTTCGGTGCAACCCAAAGTCTTCCCGGACATTGCCGAATGGGTGGCGCATCCGAACGCCGGGTACATTTCGATCATGGCAGGCACGAGCCTTTCAACGCTCTCGAGAAAATTGGGCTCGAGGCGCATCGTTCGCGCCATGCCGAACCTGGCTGCAACAATCCACAAATCTGCGACCGCCGTCGTTGCACTGCCCGAAGCGCAAGAGGGGGGCGACCTCGAGTTCGCACTCGCCCTGTTCAATGCGGTCGGTGATGTTTATGAGATTCCTGAACCGCTGTTCAATACGTTTACCGGCATGGTCGGCAGTGGCCCCGCCTACGCCGCAATCTTCGCCGAAGCCCTCGCCGATGGTGGAGTGCGCATGGGCCTGGGGCGGAAACTTGCGATTGAACTCGCGGGAAAACTGCTGATCTCAACCGGCGAACTGCTGCTGCGCCGCGTGCATCCCAGCATCCTCAAAGACGAAGTGGCGAGTCCCGGCGGAACCACCGTTGCGGGCATTGCCGAAATCGAACGTTACACCTTCCGGGCCGCGATCATCGAAGCGGTCAAGGCCGCCACGCTGCGCGGCGATGAACTCGGACGGGCCGGAGACGAAAAATGAAACGCAATCACGCAATCACGCTCGCCATCATCCTCTCGAGCCTCGCGTTCGGGCAGGCCAACGATTACTACCCGACCAAAACCGGACTGAAATGGGCCTACTCGAACAACACGACCCAAGAATTCACCGGCGAAAAAAATGTGAACGGGCAGATGGTCAGCGTGCTGACCAAAACCTTGAACGGCAAAGTCTCGAGCGAAGAATACTTTCAATCCAGCAATAAGGGCATGAACCTGCTCGGATTCCGGGCGGGCGGCAAACTCTACTGGTACAACCCGCCGATGAACGTCTACCCAGCCGCGCCGCTCGCGTCGGGAATGCGTTGGAGCAGTTCGAGCAAAAGTTCACTCGGCACTGTCGCGCTCACCTCTCGCGTCCTCGGATCAGAAGGCGTGACCACACCCGGCGGACGCTTCAATGCGTTTCGTATTCGCTCGAGCGTCACCACCAGCACAGGAGGCTCGAGCGTATCCGACCTGTACTTCGTGCCTAGCGTGGGTACGGTCAGGTACGTGACGCAAGATGGATCGACCGTTGATTTAACGGGCAGATGAGGCTCGAGGTTGGGATTTTGTAGGGTGGGTCTTGCCCACCGCTTTTGCGTGAACGGTGGGTACAGCCCACCCTACGCGCTCTTTAATCGTACTGAATAGACCTCTTGCATAAATCGGGTTTGTGATCGCAATGTAATTCATGACCCCTCAAAGCAACCGCTGGGAACATGTTCAAAACCTTCCAGACACCCAATTCCGACGACTGACCGGAGTGAAACGCGCAACCTTCGCTCTCATGGTCCAAGCAGTCAATGCAGCCGAACAAAC
>JANOWZ010000309.1:0-3521 GCA_031418155.1 Deinococcales bacterium | reverse complement strand
TCGGCAAGGGCGAGCAGGATGTGGAATACGGCTGGTGTGAGTGGTTCGGGCATTCGAGCCTCCATGTATCAGATCTTGATATATCAGCTACGGATATAGTGGGCCTCGGGCCTGAAAAAGTCAAGCCTGAACCTTGAGCCTGCATTCCGGGCGGTAGGATGTGGTGTGCTTTCATTCCCGCTGCAACTGGCCCTCGCGCATTTGCGTCGCCGCAAAACGCAAAACCTGCTTTCGATGCTCGGCGTGGCGGTCGGCGTGATGGTGCTGACCACCGCGCTTTCACTGACCAACGGTTTTGTCTCGGCCTTGATCGAAACGACCGTCAAGGCATTGCCGCACGTGAACTTGATCTCCTGGGACTCCGGGCGCGGTGGCACAGAACCGGATGCGAAACTCGAGGCGTTCTTGCGGTCATCGCCAGAGGTCAAAGGCTGGAGCCCTTACGCGCTGACCAAAGGATTGGTGACGCGCCGCGCCAGCGATGGACGTGGCGGCGGCAAAGACTTTGCGCAGATCATCGGGGTCGATCCGAAACTTGAGGTCGGAGCCTTGAACCTCGATCCGGCCACGAACAACCTGCTCGAGAATTTACCCGCCGATGGAATGCTGCTCGGTGATGCGCTCGCCTCAAGCATCAGTGCGTTGCCGGGAGACACAATTTACGTGCTCAGTCCGCAAGGGTTGGACACCTCGAACCTGAACCGCAAAGCGTTCCGTTTGATGGGCACGTTTCGCACCGGCAATTACTTGATCGATGCCGCCAGCGGTTTTGTTGCCCTGCCCGCGTTGCAGGAATTGCTCGAGACTCCAAACCGAATCGACGGGTATCACGTCAAGCTTTCCGACCCGGAACGCGCCCCGGATTTTTCGTACAAATTGCCGAAACAGGCACGGTTTTTTGGTCAACCGTGGCAGGCGATCAATGGGCAATTATTGGAGCAGATGGCCTTGCAAAAACTGGTGATTTACATTGTCTTATCACTGATGGTGATTGTCGCCATTCTGGGAATGGTCAATGTGCTTGTCTTGTCGGTGCTGGAGAAAACCCCAGAAATTGCGATCCTGCGGGCGATGGGCGCGAGTTCGCGCAGCATCTCGCTCGTGTTCTTGCTCGAGGGGTTGTTCTTGGGTGTGGCCGGTTTGATCCTCGGGAACATTTTGGGCTTGGCGCTCAGTTATTACTTCAAGTTGCGTCCGCTCGAGATTCCTGGTGGCCTGTATTTCATCACGGCCCTACCGACACGAATTCGGGCGAGCGATTTTCTTTCGGTCAGCGCAGTTTCACTGGTTGCAACCTTGCTCGCTGCGTTGTTGCCCGCACGTCGTGCCGCCAGCATCGAACCTGCAAAAATCATTCGCTGAGCAGGATGCGCAGACGACTTTATGATGCGCAACCTACAAAGGCTCGAGGTTTTACTTTGATCTTTCCTCTTCTGTAACTTTCCTCTGCCTTTTACCGCCCCATCGCGTGGTATTCGTCGTTCGGTCGAATCCCGGTCGCGTTCGCCAAGCGGTTGGTCAGGTTGAACATCGCGGCGATCTCGGCGATCTCAAAAATGGTTTCGTCATCGAAGCCAACTTCGCGCAACCGCTGGTGATCTTCGGGTCCGATCTTGTGCGACTCGAGCGTGACTTTCAGTGCAAACTCGAGCATCGCTTTTTCGGATTCAGAAATCTCGGCGTGCAAGGGCGCGAAACTGATCTCGTGCGCGAGGTAAGGATCGCGCCCCTCTTTTTGCAACGCAAGGCGCAGCATCGCCGGGTGCGTGGTCGAGCAGTAAAAGCAACGGTTCAGGCCAGAGACTGCGACCGCGATCATTTCGCGTTGCGCTTTGGAGAGTTTGCTCGGCCCAAGCATGATTAACTCGTAATGCGTTCGCCACGCCATCAGGTGATCTGGACGCAAGGCCCAAGCTTGCATCACGTTGGGAACAAAACCGAGTTTCTCGAGGGCCTTACCGTGCAGGGTTTGCACGTCCTCGGGCAGTTCGTTGGTTTGTGGAACACGTAGAAAAGAAATTTTTGCTTGCATGGTTTCACCTCGAGTGTGGCTGTGCGGTCAGCTTACCCCCGGTCGGACGCACGGCTGTTGTTCTCGCGCCTGTCGAGGTGTGCAAGACTGAACAACCCATGCGAGCCTCAAGCCACCCAGATCAGCAAGCCATGACGGCCATCGCTCGAGCCTATGCGCGTTACGCGCAGCAGGCCAGCGATTGGATCGAACGGTACACACAGCAGGGCGGCACGGTGCATTGCAAATCCGGTTGCCTTCACTGCTGCAACCTGCCGATCCGCGTCAGTCTGATCGAAGCGTTGCTGACCGCCACGCACCTGTTGCCCGCCCAATTGCAGGCCATGCATTCTCGAGCACCTGAAATCCTCGAGAATGCGCGTCGCGCCACGAATTGGAACGATTACTTTGCGCATCACCGCCAAGACATTGGCTACTGCCCGCTGCTGGATCAAACCACTGGAGCCTGCACCGCCTACGAGGTGCGTCCGGGCCGTTGCCGTGACACGTACAGCGCCATGAGCGCCCATTACTGTACGGTTGGCACGCTTGAGCACCTGGGCCGCCAGGAACGGGCCAGGTACAACCGTGAGGTCAAGGCGAACCCGGTCACGGATGGCATCAGCCATTACATCGCGCCGCTCGAGGATTTGGGCGAAACGATCTGGGACGAAGCCAGCCGCACCATGCGCGAGGCTTGGGGGTTGGAAGTCTGGGGCGATTTCTGGGTGCTGACTTCACTGAGCCAAGACGATGCGTTCATGGGTGCAGTTCGGGCCGGTCAGGTCAAACGTGCGCGGTTGCGGGCGAAGGCGTTGGGCTTGTGGCACATTGAAATTGTGCAAATCGAAGCATAGTCAATTTGCGCAGGAGCGGACATGACTCAATTGGCTCGAGTTACGAGGCCAGCAGACCAAACCAACGCGAACATGACCGGTGCAACCGGGTATTCCAGCCGTCTGGTTCACACGTCCAAAAAGGCTCGAAAGGTTCGGTCAGGCGGATTGAGGTTTGAAGACCTGAAACCCTTTGATGAACAACCAGAACGGCAGGATCAACTCGAACAGGCCACCGGGCAGCAGAAACGCCATGCCCCAGCCGTCGTTCAGGTTGACCACCCCGAGCAGTGCGGTTGGAACACCCAGCAGCAGCGCGACATAACCGACCAAGCCAAGCGCGGCGAGCGGCTTTGGGATCAGGCTCGAGGTGTAAAGCAGGTACGAAAAGATGATGCCGCCGCTGGCGGTGAAGACATAAATCAAGGCATCAAAGTGTGGGAACGGTTCTCGTCTGGTCAGCATGAATGCACCAACGCCGATGATCGCCAGACATTCCAAGATTCGCAGTGCGGCGTAGGCTCGAGCCAATTGCGGGTGGTCTTTGAACACGGGCAGCATGGCGATGCCGATGGCGGCGACGGCCAGACCGGTGTAAGCTTGCAACAGCACGCCAATCAGCAGCGAAGTGGGTGTTTCGTTCGCCGCAAAGAACCGTTCGATCAACGAATTGC
>JANOWZ010000308.1:0-13424 GCA_031418155.1 Deinococcales bacterium | reverse complement strand
TGTTCTGCCGGAAGGTTTAAGAGCGTCAGGTCGGGCTCGAGAAAATCTGGTGGCGGGGCGAGCATCACGAGCGGAAGTTGCGCCGAAAGCAGGGCGCGTTCGCCAAAAAGTTGCTCGAACAGTTTGCTGAGTTGACGAACTGTTTGCGCGTGTGCTGGTTTCTGCATGGTTTTGACCAGAATCTCCCCGTTTAAGAGTTCCACGTGCGCCTCACCGAACATGCCGGTGTCGCTTAAGTGCTCGAACATCTCGAGGGTGAATTTGAGCCGTCCATCCTCGAACGCCTCGACCATATTGGGATTTTCGGCCATGATCGTCATGATCTGAGTGTAGCTCCCCTCTGAGGATTCATGCTTCACCGACTGCTTTCTCGAGCAAATCCAGCACGCCAATCTCTTTGGCCCAACGGCGTGAATACTCGAGATCAAGCTGGTCTTGTTGCACCCGTATCAATCCCAAAATGTCATTCCATTGCCGTTCACTGGTTTCGTCTCCCGCCCGATACCATTCGAGTTTGCCAAGCACGGAATCTTCGGCGGTGATGTACCTTGGATCGTCCTTGAATGCCCGCCCGAGCCTGATCTGATCGTAGGGCCGGTTTTTGGAAATGAACACATCGACTTTGAGCATGGTTTCCAGGTGAATCAGGTTGAAACTCGAGCGCTGCTCGATGGCTTCCAAGATCAATTCCTCGTCGAGGTAAAACGTTGCTGCGAGTCGGGTTTTGAGTGCGTCAACGTGCTTGCGTTGAAGTTCGGCCAGGATGTCCACATCGAAGGTGGCCCGCAACATGCCCAATTTGGAACTTGCCACCGAACCCACAATCTTGCATTTCACGCCGAGTTGCTCAAACGTGCTCATGACCACATCTGCTACACCAAGAACATCAGCATCCATTTTGACCCACCAAATATGCGCGTACTTTTTGCTCGAGTTTCGCGCCGTATTGAATCCTGACCCATTCGAGTTTCGCCTCAAAGTCGTTTCCTTGGTGCTTTTGGAGCAGTCGTAACCTTGCGGCACGAATCAATTCTTGAGAATATTGGTTCATCAATTCCGTTCGGCGTGTGTGCCCAGCGGCCCGCATCAACTCGAGTTGGACTCGGGCCGCGTTTGGATGTGTGTCCGTGAGAACCATGCCTCGAGTTTAGCGCGTTTCACACCTGACATGTTTTGTCTGCTTTTACCGGCCTCGCAGTCACCAACCGTGCGAGTGAAACGCCGGATCGCCCTTGAATGGCCCGACCACATCAGCCGTGATCCAACCGCCGTAAAACCCTCCAGGCTGTGGCGTGACCCGTTCGCCCGCCACGAAACAACCATCTTCTGGCAAGATCAGCACTCGAGCCGCATACAAGGCCACAAAATCCTTGATCGGTGCGAATCCTGGCGTCGGATTCGGGTACGTCCAAGCTGCATCCCTCGAAACGTGCGATCCGACGTGTAACGAGAGGTACTTTGCGCTGCCCTTCCATTCACAGAAGCTCGAGCCTGCGCTCGCCTCGAGCACTCCGGGCAAAAAATCGGTTTTCGGCAGGTAATACGTTGGTGGATGCGAAGTCTCGAGCACCCGATACGCACCGGTTGTGTCCAAGATCTTCACGCCCGCCATCACGACCTGAATGCGTTTGCCCACAGCCTCGAGCCGAGGTGGACGCGGATACTCCCAAACGGATTCCTGACCGGGACCGGGTTTGACTGGTGTGGGTCTCATGACTGAAGTCTCGGGCATTGCGCCAGAATTCTTGGTGACGCGGCGTGCAGTTTTGAGAGCAAGGGAAAAGAGAAAAGGTGAAAGGTCAAAGTAAAACCCAGAGTCTCGAGCTTGGTTTTTGCCGTTACTTTCCTCTTTTCCCTTTGACCTTTCACCTGGCCTTCTACGGTTCAATCACGACTTTGCCCGTGTTCTGCCTCGAGAGCATGAATGTGAATGCCTCGCCTGAATCCTCGAGTTTGAAGGCGCGACCCACAATCGGTTTGACCTTGCCGCTGGCGATCAGTGGCCCGATGAACTGGCTTGCCTCGAGCATGGCGGCAGCATCGGAGACGAGCGGGGTCAGCCATACGCCGATGACACTCACGTTCTTGGTCATCAAGGCGGTTGGGGTCAGGTTGGCACTCTCACGGCTGGCGTTGCCGATCACCATCACACGGCCCCTCGAGTTCATCATGGTTAATCGATCCTGAAATCCTGGACCACCAACAATCGAGCACATGATGTCCACGCCTTTGCCACCGGTCGCCTCGAGCACCAAATCGCGGTAGTCGCCCGTGTTCAAAAACGCATGGTCCGCGCCCAAAGATCGGGTCAACTCGAGTTTTTCCTCGCTGCTGGCGAGTGCAATCACTTTCAAGCCCATTTCTTTGGCAAGTTGAATCGTCGCCGTGCCGAGCGCCCCAGCCCCCGCTTCGATCAAGACTGTTTCGCCCGTTTTCGCCTGCCCGAGCGTGCGCAAAGCAAAGAACGCAGTGTAATACGAAACCGGCAGCGCGGCAGCCTCTCTAGCGTTCAAATTCGCGGGAATCGGAAACACAGCGGTGGCATGAACCACGGCATACTCGGCAAAGGCTCCCGGTCCGAGCGCCGCGACCAACTGCCCAACCTCGAGACCAGTGATGCCTTCACCCAATGCGTCGATCACGCCAGCCATTTCCATTCCAGGCACGAACGGGGTGCGGGCTCGGGTCAGGTACTCGCCGTTGACATTGAGGATGTCGGCGAAGTTCAGGCCGACCGCCTGCACGCGCAAACGCACCTGACCGGCCTTCGGTTCTGGCACGGGCATGTCGGTGAGTTCGAGGACTTCAGGGCCGCCGAGATTCTGGACTTGAATGGCTTTCACCCACACAGTCTACCCTCGAGACTGGACACTGAATTCTCATCCTCGAGCCTTTTCTCGGCGGATCGAAAACGGTAGACTCCCAACGTGTACATCGTTGTGGAAGGTCCGATTGGTGCCGGAAAAACCTCGCTCACGCGCCTGCTGGCATCACGACTCGGGGCGCAATTGAACCTCGAGATCGTTGAGGAAAACCCGTTCCTTGCGCCCTTTTATGCCGACCCGGATCGGTTCGCTTTTAACGTTCAAACCTTTTTTCTGCTGTCCCGCTTCAAGCAACTCAATCAGCTTGCTCAGGGGAGTTTGTTCGCTTCCGACATCGTTTCGGATTACATGTTCGATAAGGATTTTATTTTTGCATCCATGAACCTCAAGGATGCCGAGTTCGATTTGTACCGCGACTTGTACTCACATTTGCGACCACAACTGGCCCGACCAGATTTGACCGTCTACCTGCGTTCCGATGTCGGTCTGCTGCTCGAGCGTATCGCCAAACGGGGCCGCGATTTTGAACGCGAGATCGACCCGAATTATTTGCGGCGGCTCGGCACGCATTACGACGAATATTTCCGTGTGTACACCGAACCGGCGTTGGTGCTCGAGGCCAGCGAGTTCGATTTTGTGGGCAACGAGGCTGACCAGAAACACGTGCTCGAGTTGGTACTCAGGCGGGCGTATCAATCCTCGGTTGTGGCCGCTTCACAACCCGTTTCGGCTTTGCTCAAGTTGCACTGATGCTTCCCAAACCTTTGGAGATTTGCTAAATGTACATTGCGATTGCCGGAAACATCGGTTCGGGCAAATCCAGCCTGACAGAATTGCTCGCACACCGGTACTCGTTGCAGGCGGTCTTCGAGTCGGTTGACGAGAATCCTTATCTCGAGGATTTCTACCGCGACATGAAAAGCTATGCCTTTCGTTCGCAAGTCTTTTTCCTGGGCAAACGTCTCGAGCAGCATTTGCGTGAGGTCAACCATTCCGAGCGCGTGATTCAAGACCGCACACTCTTCGAGGATGCCGCAATTTTTGCTCGCAACTTGCATGAGACCGGTCAGATTGACACCCGAGATTGGGGCACGTACCAAACCCTGTATGCGGGCATCGGTCCAGCCTTGCGCGTGCCGGGCGTGATGGTTTTCATTCGTTGTTCGCTGCCAACCTTGCGCCGCCGAATCGCACTTCGGGGCCGCGAGTACGAACGCAAAATCCCAAACGAATACCTCGAGCGTTTGAATGCCCTGTACGAAGAGTTTGTCGCCTCGTATTCGCTTTCACCAATGATTATCGTGCCGGGAGACGAACTCGATTTCATTCGGGACCGTTACGCGCTGGGTTGGATTTGCGGGCAACTCGAGGCGCAAGGTTTGGACCGTCCGATGCTCGCACCGATTGAAGGACTCGAGGCTGAAGTGTGAGTTGCGGTTCATACGGGCAGGGGAGACTTGAGGCATGAAACTTGCCCAGTTCTTGAACATGTCACTCGAGCCGAACTTTGCTGATCTCGAGGTTCTTGGTGTCACGCACGATTCGCGCCAAGTGCAACCCGGTTTCGTGTTCGTGGCGATTTCCGGCGTGCCATTGCCATCTCGCCCACCGCTTGACGGTCACGATTACATCCCACAAGCCCTCGAACGAGGCGCGATTGCCATCGTTGGAACACAACCAAACCTCGAGCTTGCTGTCCCGTACTTGAGTGTTCCCGATGCTCGAGCCGCATTGGGTGATTTGGCCGCCGCCTTCTGGGATCAACCCGCGAAAAAACTCGAGATCATCGGTGTGACCGGCAGCAAAGGCAAAAGCACCACTTCAACCTTGATCCATCATCTTCTCGAACACGCCGGAGTCAAAGCCGCCCGCATGAGCACGGTCGGCGTGCGTTTTGCCGGTCATGATGAGATTCTGCCGGGGCATTTCACCACGCCGGAATCGCCGCAGGTCCAGGAACTCCTCGCCCAATTTGTGGCCGCCGGTTGCACCCATGCGGTGCTCGAGGTTTCAAGCCACGCCCTCGCGCTCGAGCGTGTTCGGGGCATCGAATACAAGGTTGGAGTCTGGACCAACCTCGAGCCGGAACACTTGGACTTTCACGGAACACTCGAGGCGTATGGAAAAGAGAAACTGAAATTACTCGAGCGTTCGTATTGGCGGGTATTGAACAACGAGGATGAATTTGTTCGGCAAACTGATTTTTCAAATGTGTATTGGTACGGGGATGGAGGCGAATGGATCGCGCAAAATGTCGTCGAGTCATTGCTCGGGCTCGAGTTTGATGTTCAATCGCCGCATGGTGAATTTTCGGTTCAAGTTCCGATGATTGGCAAATTCAACGTGCTCAACTCACTCGCGGCAATAGCGGCCTTTTCTCTGACCGATGGCTTCAGTGCCGAAGAAATTCAATCCGGCCTCGAGTCTTTTCCCGGCGTTCCCGGCAGGATGCAATTGATTCAAACCGTTCCGTTTCGGGTCATTAACGATTTCGCCCACACCGAGAACAGTTTGCGGGCCGCGCTCGAGGCGGTGCGACCCACAACCTCGGGCCGTGTGATTCTGGTTGTTGGTGCGGCGGGCGAACGTGGAGAGGAACGCCGAACTGGACTTGCTCGAGTCGCCGCGCAATTGGCCGATGTCACGATTTTCACCGAAGAGGACCATCGCAGCGAAAGCCTTGAAGCCATCCTCGAGACGATGCGATTCGAGTTTGTGCAATCTGGCGGCGGCGATCACCACCTCATTCCAGACCGGCGCGAGGCGATTGGACAGGCCATCAAACTCGCAAAACCTGGAGATACCGTGCTGCTTGCCGGAAAAGGCCACGAACGCACGCTTGAGCGAGACGGCCTGACCATGCCTTGGGACGAAAGCGCCGAGGCCCGAATCGCACTCGAGATGCGTTGAAACGGCACGACCTTTGGCGGATCGTATCTGATGACCGGTTCGGGATAGAATGTGAATCGACCATTTCTGGTCTCATCCAGATTTTTGATGCCCAAGGGACGCATGGACCAACCGCAGCCAAGCCAGCTTTCCGACCTGATCGGAGCCCTGTTTGCCGCTGCCGACCTCGAGCAATTGCATCGGGTGACGCTGCAAAAATTGCGTGAGACGGTCACGGCAGAATCCGTTCCGGCCCTGTTGCTGGTGCGAGAAACCAGCACGCAATTCACGCTCGGTGCGTCGGTCGAACTCGAGGCTGCACAATTGCCCACGATCAGCGAATCCAGGCTGGTCGCACAGCACCAAAACGGTCGAGACGGTTGGAACACTGCCCAAACCACCGGCATGATCTTGCTCGATGCCATCGCCACCCGACAACGCCCTGGAGCCAGCAAACGCTTACCATTGTTAGAACAACCCGCCCAAGCGTGGCCGTTGCTGGCAGGCGGAAAAATTTGGGCCGTCCTGATCGCCTACAGTGAATCGTCTGAACCGAACCTCGAGACATTGAACCTCATTTCGCAACTGGCATTCGAGGCGCACGCCCGCCGCAACGCCGAACGCCAAGTTGGTTGGCTCGGTGCAACCAACGATGTGTTGCGGGCCAGCCACGAAGAACCGATCGAACCGATCTTCAAAGCGGCACTTGAGGAGGTCGTGGGTTTGACCGGTGTGGACGGTGCACGCCTGTTCGGCTTCGGACACCTCGAACCCGGACTGCGCCCCGAACAAAGCACAGAACAAACCACACAAGATGCGGCGAAGGTTCTGGCCAGTGTCGGCTGGGGCGTTGGCCTGGTGATCGCCGATGCACTGCCGCAATCTGTGCGCGAAAAACTCGAGCATGGCGAGTACGTCAACATTCCGCGTTACGACCTCTGGCCGGAAGCGAACAAGACCTTGCGCGACGCGGGACTCTCGAGCCTGATGGCCTTCCCGGTTTCTCGAGGGCGGTTCAATACTGGAGCGCTGGTGTTGTACACCCTGGGTCGCACGTACTCGCCGGATGCACTCACGGCAGGATTGCTTGCAGACATGGCCTCAGCGCTCGGTGTCGCCAGCCTTGAACGGCACCTGATGCGAGAACTCTCCTGGGCCGCGTACAGCGATGCCCTGACCGGATTGCACAACCGTCGCGCCTTCGAGCGTGATCTCGAGCAATGGACGGCGGAGGCAGGTCAGACGACGGCTTTGGTGCTGCTGGATTTGGACGATTTCAAAGACATCAACGACACGCACGGTCACGTTCATGCCGATCAAGTGCTGCGCCGTCTCGGAGGGGCACTTCGGGCCGGAGCCCGTGCTACCGATCGTGCCTACCGCATCGGCGGTGACGAATTCGCCCTCGTCTTGCGCCTCGAGTCCGGAGTGAATGCGGCCAGCGTCGCCGAACGCTACCGCCTGCTCGCCGAACGTGTGCGCGTCACCAACGAGCACCCCCTGCGCGTCAGCCTCGGATGCGCGGTCTACCCGACGGATGCACAACAGGCCACTGACCTCTGGCGTGCCGCCGATGCCAGCATGTACCGCGACAAAGCCACACGTAAACTCCAACCTGCACCAACGATCAGCTCACCTCGAGAGCCCGTGCCAACCCCCGGACTGGCCGAACGCTGGATGAACCTCTGCCAACGTCTCGGGCAAGAACTGCAACTGTCCACAGAGGCCCGCAACGAACTCGAATGGACGGCCTACCTCGCCGCCAGCCTTGTCCCACCCGGCGGCAACGGCCTGACATTGCAAGCCCGAGCCGTCAACCTCTGGCAACTTGCGCGACCCGTCGAACCCATCGAACCACCTGACGCTTCACTGCTCTCACTCGCCGCACTGCGCGAAGAATGGGACGGTCAAGGCCATCCGTTCGGCCTCGAACGCGAAAGCATTCCCATCGCCGCCCGCGTCGTCAGCGTCGCCCGAGCGTTCGTGCGATCCCTCGAGCACCTGCACGCCCGCAGCGGTGAACGGGACGCGGGCCAGCAAATTGAATTTGCACTGACTGAAGTGCGGGCCGCCGCCGGAACACGCTTTGACCCGGACGTGGTTGCGGCCCTCGAGCGCATCCCGAACCCGTGGAGCGAGGTTTGAAAGTTCAACGTGATTTTATTGAAATTTTGGCAGGCGGTCGCGCCAGCGGAATCGGTGCGAAATTAGCATCACCAGGTTTTGACAACGGAATCGGTTTGACTTGCGCCCTGTTCACTCGAGCCAACGGAATTGGAACGATCTCGATATCCAGAGTTTGAAACGAAATCGGAATTTGTTTTTGCTCTGATACAGGCAGTGCAGTAAAGCCCAAGAGGATGATGCCAAGCCAAATCAACGAGAATAAAGCTTTCGTCGAATACGTTCGTTGCAACCCCGAGCGAATCATCTGAGGTGCCCCCAATTCGACAAGGCTTTTCGAGACCGCATCTTCTCGAGACAGCCCCAGCAGTTCATGCTTACGGGCACGCTCGAGCACATGCGCTTTGAGTTCTTCCCGAACCTCGAGTTTGCGTTTTCCCCACAATCCTCGAGTTGCTGTTTTCAGGTGTTGCTCGAGTTCGTTCATGGTTCACCTCGCGTATTTTATTTGAACTCGCAATGAACTTCGGGATTGGATTTTCCGTTTCGTGTCACCGTTATCATGTCAACATCACTGAAGCTAAAATTGTGACCGGGTGTTTCAAAAGATGCAAGATGCGCTTGCATTTGTAAACTCTCAATACCAGAGTGATCCTCGCCGAAGGTTGTGTTGATGGACTTCGCCGTGAAGGATGAACTTTTGATTGCAGTGGCAATAACAGATTTGTCCGGCAAATTCAATCGTGAGTATTTGCTGGTTGTCGTGCCGGAGAAATGAAAGCTTTGATCTGCGTTGCTGCACTCGAGGCGCAAGACAGTGGCTTTTGTCATTTGCCAGATTCCAAAGCTTGCCAGAGCGCAAGCACAAAATCCGCCAAGTAGAAGCTGTTTGGAAAGCATGTAAACCTCCGTCATGTGTTGATTGATGGCTTGAGCATTTCCAAGTTCTTGCATGGATTTGGAGATTGCATCTTCTCGAGCTATTCCGAGCAATTCGTGTTTGTGCGCCCGCTCGAGCACATGATTCTCAAGTTCTTCTCTAACCTCGAGTTTTTTTGGCCCCACAATCCTCGAGTTGCTGTTTGTAGAAAGCGTTGGAGGTCATTCATATTATTTGAGACCGCTCCACTGCCCAGGCTTCAGTGAGATCTCTTTGCTGTTGAACGCCACGAATTTATGCGATTGAGAAGATGAAATCACCCAATCAGCTTGACGCACACCAACGATCAACACGCCCTTGCCGGGTTGTATCAATTCGAGATTTCCATTGCGTTTTTGGAAACCCGTTTTGTCGGGTGTTGCCACAAGATACGATCCGACTGGCAGGGACACTTGGAAATGCCCATCGGCTTCAACCTGCTGGATCGCTGAGTGCCGCAACACACCCGTTTTGCCTGGCCCTTGACTGAATGTGATCACCGTGATGATATTGCCAGCCAAGTCTGGACGTTTGCCCTCAAGGAAAGCATCAGAAGGTGCGGTTGATTCCATGAAGCGCATGTCCCCTCCGATGGGATGCTGTTTCGTCACCAGGTAAGAGAATGCCCAGCTTTGTGCACGGGCAAGGTTCCAATTCCGAGCGATGACTGAATTGGTATCCAGAATGATGTCTTTGCCATTCATGCGGAAGGTTAGCTTCTCGAGGTTGTTGACTTGTTCGATGCGAATGCCTGCGCGTTGCAAAGCAGCAAAAGCATTGTTGATGTCCAGTTCACGTTGACCCTGAACTTCTCGAGAATTGAATTCTGTCCACGGAATGTACGCCCGGGTTTCATTCAAGGTGATCTCGAGACCTTGAGCGGATTTTGTCACTTTGAAACCAGCTTCTTGCAACGTGCTGGCGAATGAATCGACCTTCAAGAACAACCGGAACACAGCATTGTCTTGCCCAAGAATGGCGGATACCGAAATTTGCGCGATGCTCGAGGAGAGCAGTGACATTGTGCCAGTGAACAACGCTGCGGCCAGCAGGCCCGAACGAATCAAGGTTGGCATGGTGTGAACCTCCGTTATTTTGTGATTGATGGCTTGAGCATTTCCAAGTTCTTGCATGGATTTGGAGATTGCATCTTCTCGAGCTATTCCGAGCAATTCGTGTTTGTGCGCCCGCTCGAGAACATGATTCTCAAGTTCTTCTCTCACCTCGAGTTTTTTCTTACCCCATAAGCCTCGAGTCGCACTTTTCAAATACTGCTCGAGCAGTGTCATCGCGCACCTCTTAAGCCGTCGATGGCTTGGTTGAACCGTTGCCATTCCGCATGTTTTTTCTCGAGGATTTTCTGGCCTTTTTCGCTGAGCGTGTAGTATTTGCGGCGTGGTCCGCCGAGGTCACTTTCGCGGAATTCACTAACGAGTAATTCGGCCCGGGTCATACGGTGCAGCGCGGGGTAGAGGCTGCCCTCTTTGAAGTCGAAGTAGCCGTCGGTGCGGGCTTGGGCTTCGTTGATGATTTCCAGGCCGTACATTTCGCCCTCCTCGAGAATGGTTAACAAGATCAGTTCGAAGTTGCCTTTGAGAAGGTTGGGGTCGAGTGGTTGGTTCATGGTTGACCTCTGGCTTTCTGCGTCGGCACTCGAGTACCTCGCTTAACTACATACCTTGTCTATATAGTTATCCTGGGTAGCGGTTTTTGTCAAGTTGCATTGACCGACTGCCTCAACCTTGAGACGCTCGAGTTGAAATCTGCTGAAATCTCGGGCATGAAAAAGCCGGGAGCGATAATTGCTCCCGGCCCAGAAAAATCTGGAGATTTACGCGGTTGCGGCTTGTCCTTGCGCCAGCAATTGTCGCAGCACGAATTGCAGAATCCCACCGTTGCGATAGTAATCAATTTCAACCGGCGTGTCGATCCGGCACCAGAGCACGATATCTCGAGACGTACCATCTTCGGCTGTGACTTGTACCGTGATGTCCTGGCGTGGTTTCAGGTCATCACCGATCACGATGTCGAAGCTTTCGCGTCCAGTCAGGCCCAGGCTTTCGGCAGTCTCACCGTTTTTGTACACGAGCGGCAGCACGCCCATGCCGACCAGGTTGCTGCGGTGAATGCGCTCGAAGCTTTCGGCAATCACGGCTTTGATGCCCAAGAGCATCGTGCCTTTCGCCGCCCAGTCTCGAGATGAACCCATGCCGTAATCCTTGCCACCGAGCACCACCAGTGGCGTTCCTGCGGCCTTGTAGAGGTTGCTGGCCTCGTAGACGCTCATGACGTTTCCGGTCGGCAGGTGAGTGGTCACGCCGCCCTCGGTGCCTGGGGCCATCTGGTTCTTGATGCGAATGTTCGCAAACGTGCCACGGGTCATCACACGGTCATTGCCGCGTCGTGATCCATATGAGTTGAAATCCTCGAGCTTCACACCTTGGGTGTTCAAGTATTGACCAGCGGCGCTTTTCGCGTTGAACGCCCCAGCAGGGGAGATGTGATCCGTCGTGATTGAATCGGCCAGCTTCAGCAAGACTCGAGCGCCATAGACTGGCTGGATTGGTCCGGGAGCGGGTGGCAGGTCATCGAAGTATGGCGGGTTTTGAATGTAGGTGCTGCTCTCGTCCCAGTTAAACAGATCGCCGCCCTTGACTGGAATCGCATTCCATTGCGCGTTCGATTGTTCAATACCGTCGTAAATCTCGCCGAACGTATCCGGGCTGGTGGCGTTGTCCAGGTGCTCGGCGATCTCGGCGCTCGAGGGCCAGATGTCATGCAGGTAGACGTTCGCACCGCTCGAGTCTTGACCGATTGGATCGGTCGAAAGGTTGATGTTGACGGTTCCGGCCAGCGCATACGCAACCACCAACGGCGGCGAGGCCAAGTAGTTGGCGCGAACGTGCGGATTGACCCGACCCTCGAAATTGCGGTTGCCGGAAAGCACACTCGCCGCGACCAGATCGCCCTCGTTGATCGCGGCAATCACTGGCTCATCCAGTGGGCCAGAATTGCCGATGCAAGTGGTGCAACCGTAACCGACCGTTTGAAATCCGAGCTTGTCCAAGAACGGTGTCAATCCCGCATCGTTGAAGTATTCGGTCACGACCCTCGAGCCCGGAGCCAACGAAGTCTTGACCCACGGCTTGACCGTCAAGCCACGTTCGACCGCTTTCTTCGCCAGGATGCCCGCGCCGAGCATGACGCTCGGGTTGCTGGTGTTCGTGCAACTGGTGATCGAGGCGATCACGACATCACCGTGCGAAATCTGGCCCGTCCAGCCGTGCTGATCCGTGACGGTTCCGTGTGACTCGAGTTTCGTACCCTCGAGCGCGTAGCCGCGTTTTTCTTTGGGTTCGACCAGCGCCTTCTTGAAGACTTCCTGCATGTCCGAAAGCAAGACGCGATCCTGTGGACGGGCTGGACCGGCGAGGCTCGGCAGAACCGTGCTCAAATCCAATTCCACCATGCTCGAGAAGACCGGATCGGGCGTGCTGTCCGTGCGGTACAAACCTTGCGCCTTCATGTACTCGGCGACGGTTTCGACCTCATCCTCGAGACGACCAGTGCGGCGCATGTAACGCATGGCCTCGTCATCCATCGGGAAGAAGCCCATCGTTGCGCCGTACTCCGGGGCCATGTTCGCAATCGTGGCACGGTCTGGCAGGGTCATGCTCGAGAGACCTGAGCCATAGAACTCGACGAACTTGCCGACGACGTTTGCGCTGCGCAGCATTTGCGTCACCACCAACGCGAGGTCCGTGGCGGTGCTGCCCTCGGGCAGTTTGCCGGTGATTTTGAAGCCGACGACTTCCGGTGTCAGCATGTACAACGGCTGGCCCAACATCACGGCTTCGGCCTCAATGCCGCCAACGCCCCAACCGACAATGCCCAAACCGTTAATCATGGTCGTGTGTGAATCCGTGCCAACCAGAGAATCCGGGAAGACGACTGTGCCGCCATCTTCGGGCACGCTCATCACGCCTTTGGCCAGGTACTCGAGGTTGACCTGATGGACGATGCCGCTGGCGGGAGGCACGACACCGAAGTTGGTCAGTGCTTGCTGGCCCCAACGCAAGAATTCGTAGCGTTCACGGTTGCGCTCGAATTCGACTTCGGAATTTTTCAGCAGCGCATCGCTCGTGCCATAAAAATCGACGTTGACACTGTGATCGATCACCAAATCGACTGGGATCAATGGGTTGATTTTCAATGGATCACCACCCAAACGTTTCATCGCCGTGCGCATCGAGGCCAAATCCACCACGGCGGGAACACCGGTGAAATCCTGCAAGATCACGCGGGCGAGTTTGAACGGAACCTCAACCTCGAGCGGGGCGCTGGCGTTGTACCCGGCCAGGTTTTTGACATCATCCTCGGTGACATCGTAGCCGTTGCAGTTGCGCAGCACGCTCTCGAGCATGACTTTGATCGAGAACGGCAGCTTGCCGATGTCGAAGCCCAATTCCTCGAGTTTGCCCAGGCGGTAATAATAAAAGCTTTTGCCGCCAACTTGAAGCGTGTCTCGAGCCCCGAAGGTGTTGCGTTTGAGTTCCATGATGAACCGTCCTTTGCTGTTGATGTCAAAATCTTGGCTTGCCAAGTTTTGACTTGTGGATTACTGCGCGAGTGTTCCGAACTGGAATTCTACAGCCTTCTGTCCTCGA
>JANOWZ010000307.1:0-1563 GCA_031418155.1 Deinococcales bacterium | reverse complement strand
TATACAATGTACCCATGACCGCCCTCACCGTCCCAGAACTCAAACCACGCGAACGCATCCTCGAAACCGCCACGCGATTGTTCTACCGTCAAGGCTACCGGGCGGTCGGCATCGACACGATCATCAAAGAATCCGGCGTGGCCAAAATGAGCCTCTACAAGCACTTCCCCAGCAAAGACGACCTGATCACCGCCTACCTCGAGCAAGTCAACGACGGGTTTTTCAACTGGGTCGAAATCATCAGCACTGGGATCAAAACCCCGCGCGGCAAACTCGAGACGATCTTTGACAACATCGGGGCCAGAGCCGCGAGCGTCGCCTGCCTGGGCTGTCCATTCGGGGCCGCCGCCGTCGAATTCCCAGAATTGGACCACCCGGCGCACGCCAGGGCATTGCGACACAAAATACGGGTGCTCGAGTTGCTGCAAGACCTCTCCACGCAAGCCAGAGCCCGCGATCCTCAGGCCCTGGCCGAAAGCCTGATGCTGGTCATGGATGGCGCTTGGCAGACTGCCAGGATGTTCGGACCCACTGGACACGCTGGACGAGCCTCAGATGCCGCCAGGATGCTGATCGCAGCCTATCTGAAGTAACCGTTTTGGCTGCATGTGCTCGAGTTCGTAGATGGACACAGTTCGAATCATGAACGGCTCGGCGGGAATCACCAAGCGCTCGAGCCGTTCACGGTCCCCCGGCCGCAACGGCGTGAAGCCTTTGAGCGAACAGTGCGGGTTGAATGGAAACGGATTCGCCTCGAACTCGAGGGCGCTGGTGGCAAGCAATAAATGCAATTCATCGAACGGTTCGCGGGCTGGCTTGAGAAAGAAAATCTCGGTGTTCGGAAAATTCCCAACGCACAAAAAACGCGACTCGAATGGTACGCGATGCTCGAGGAATTCAGAAAGTATTCATTCGACATCCTCGAGCGTCTGACCAACTTTCAACGGCCCGACACCGGACGATCCGGCCAGCGTGATTTCAGCAGGCATGTGCGCAATTCCCGGCTCGAGTTCTTGACGCACAGCCCTGACCCAATTCGCAATCGGCTCGGGCAATTCGGCAACGATCAAACTGGGTTTCATGATTTGCACCCGAGCTTGATCTTACAGCGCACAGAACACAGACTGAATCTGATCAGCGGGCCGGTCGAATAATCCCAGTTGATCCTCGAGTCGAAACAAATGCTCGAAGTCTTCGGATTGGAATGCTTTGCGAAGACGCTGCGCGTAACTGTCTTTCAAACTTCGCACGTAATGTTCAACGTCATAATCTCGAGGATCATCGAATTGAACCTCGTCATCGTTTTTCAGTACGAGCCAACGGTTGCCTGTGGCACGGTAGATTCGCACACGCCCTCCAATCCGCCAATCGTTGAAACCTGAGGCGAGCATCGCTTCGTACATCGCCTCAGAGCGGCGCGAGTCGCGGTATTGCAATGGCGATTTGGTCAGCTTGACACCCATCGTCACATCGGAGGTCGGCAAGGCTCGAGATCGCAATGATCGGATCGTCTCGAGGAAAATGTTTCGCACTTGAACGATGTCCCCCTCGAGCAAAGCACGC
>JANOWZ010000306.1:0-20319 GCA_031418155.1 Deinococcales bacterium | reverse complement strand
TTGGTCGTGATTTGTTCTCAAGGCGTGTGGAATTTTCGGCACAAAAAATCGCTCCCAAGTGCTGGGAGCGACTGGACACGAGTTTGAATTCAGATGGCTTGGACGTTTGCGGCCTGTGGGCCTTTGCCGTTCTTGCCCGCTTCGACCTCGAAGCTCACGCGTTGACCTTCTTCAAGGTTGCGGTAGCCGGAACCCGTGATCGCGCTGAAGTGCACGAACACGTCTGGGTTGCCCTCGTGAGCGATGAATCCGAAGCCTTTTTCACCGTTGAACCATTTGACTGTACCTTCTGGCATTTTGTACTCCTCTGCGATTTCGTTTGCTGCTAGGGTCGAGACCTTCGGACGATGCCGGGTGACTCGTGCAACCCTGAACCAAAATCGTGTAACCCTACCACATGTTGGGATTTTGCGACCTCGAGCCATGAATCTCATTTGCTGCGAGGCGGCACATGTGCGGCTTTTGCCTGATCAAGCGGGTGCTCAGGTCAAGTTTTTTTGCCACTCACCGTGAGCGTGCGAGTGCTTTCGAGAATGCCCGAAGCGCAAAGTCCAGTGCCGCAACGTCTGTATCGCGGCCAAAACTGAAGCGAATGCTCGAGCGAGCATCCGCCCTCGAGCGTCCCATCGCAGTTAGTACATGGCTTGGTTCGAGCGTTCCGGCATTGCAGGCGCTTCCTGAGGATGCCGAAACACCTTCAAGATCAAGGTTCATCAAAAGCGCCTCGCCGTCTGTACCGTGTGCGGTGATGTTCAAGACTTTCGGGCTGCGCTGTCTCGCGTGTCCGTTGATGCCCACGCCCTCAAACTCGAGCAATTGGCTTTGGAACTGATCGCGCAAACGCTCGAGCCGAACGGATTCCGAGGGTTGTTCTCGGCTGGCTATTTCGGCGGCGAATGCCATGCCGACGGCTCCAGGCAGGTTGTGCGTGCCGCCACGTAAACCGCCCTCCTGATGACCCCCGTACAGGAGTGGTGGCAGTTCAAAACCGCGCCGAACGTGCAACGCACCGATCCCTTTTGGGCCGTAGAACTTATGGCTCGAGATGGTCAGCAAATCACAACCCAATTGCGAGACGTTCAACTCGACCGTGCCGAGGCTTTGGACTGCATCGACGTGAAAAGCGATCCCTCGAGCGTGACAAATCTCCGCAATCGCTCGAACATCCTGAATCGTGCCAACCTCGTTGTTGACGTGCATGATGCTGACCAACACCGTTTCGGGTCGGATTGCCTCGAGCACCTGACTCGGATCGATCAAACCAAATGCGTCTGGCTCGAGGTACGTGACCTTGCAACGTTTCATCGCCTCGAGCGTTCTTGCCGGTGCAAGCACTGCGCTGTGCTCAATCGCACTGGTGATGATGTGACCGCCCCTTGCCAGCCCGAGCGCAAAGATCGCTTGATTGTCCGCCTCTGTGCCGCCGGAAGTGAAAATTAATTCGCGTCCACTCGAGCCGATGGCTGTCGCCAGCCGTTCACGCGCATCCTCGAGTGCTTCGCGTGTGTTTTGTCCGTTGGCGTGAACACTCGAAGGATTGCCGTGCATGAATTGATACGGACGCATCGCCAGTTCGACCTCGGGATCGAGCGGTGTGGTCGAAGCATGGTCAAGGTAGACCCGGTTCATTCGAACCCCGTGCATCGCTGATTCATTCGAGCCTCACGAGTTTTCCGCCGTGTTCGATCCGGTATTTCACGCCGCGCCAAACAGTCACGGGTTGCAGCAACGAGTGTGCCCAGGCGATGGTCAAGATGAGTTCTGAGACCGGCATCCACCATAACCAACGCCGCATCGTCGGTTCATGCAGCACGCTCGAGTTGATGCTCCAGACTGTGAACCACCTCGAGACCAAGTACGCGCCCAGTGTGAACCAGGCGAGTGCCTCCGACCAGCCCGCCAGCGAAAAAACGAGCGGCAGCAGCAACGCCAGAATCAACGGATGCAGCAACGGCTCGAGCAGGTACACCGTGAGCGGCAGCGTGGCACGGTACGTCAGGTTCCAACGGTGCTGATGCTCGAGCAACGTCTCGAGGCTCTTGGTGGGCTCTGGGACGCTTGCTGTGACCTGCGACATCACGCTCTCGAATCCGTTGATTTTCAAAAACGCACCCATCGTGCTGTCATCTGCGATGTTGTCCGCCACGCGCTCGAAGCCACCCGCCTTGGCCAATGCCTCGGGCTTGATCGCGTAGTACGTGCCAGGAAATACATCCGTTGCGCCGAAGAAATCCTTGACGGTGTACAGCAGGACCATGAACGGGCTGTAATACGCCCCCATCAAACCCGCGCCCAAATCCTGCATGCCCCGGTAGACCGGAATCGCGCCGACCGCGCCGATGTTCGGTCTCGAGACGAGCAGTCGCACCAGGCGTTTGGCATCGTCCGGGTTGGCGATCAAATCCGAATCCGCCGAGATGTACACCTCGCTGGTTGCGGCTTTCTGTGCAGCGATGACGTTGTTGGCTTTGCCCATCGGATATTGACGGGGGCTCGAGTCGATCAGTTGAATGTTTTTGCTCGGGTGGGCCGCTTGCAACTCGCGGATCAACGGCACGACCGGATCGTCCAAACCCTCGACCGCAAAAATGACCTCGAGTTCGCCGGGGTAATCCTGGTTGATGAAACTCTCAAAGCCGAGTTTGGTGTCCGAATCCAAACCTTTGACTGGTTTCAAAATTGCAACGCTCGGCCAAACTTGAGGGTCACTGGGTTCGGGTTGAGCGTAAAAGCGACGTACTGCGAACAAACCCAATGGCAATGCCAGACCAGAAACGAGCACAATCACGAAAAAAAGACCGGCAATCACAGACACTTGAGCATCATACGGCCTCGTTGTCACTGCTGCGAACGTCAGTTGGAATTCAGTGATCTCATCCAAAAGCCTGCAAACTGAGATCATGAACGCACGTCTTCTGATCGCTTCGCTGACCACGACCGCTTTTGTCACCCTTGCCGCCTGTGCCGCGATTGGCTTGGCCCAAGTGGGTGGTATGAAAATTGAAACCGTCAAAGAGGGCCTCGGGCGCCCGTGGAGCCTGAATTTCGCGCCAGATGGTCGATTGTTGTTCACGCAGAAAGCCAGCGCAAAACTTTCGAGCTTGGATTTGAAGTCCGGCGCAGTTAAAACGCTCGGTAACGTCGACGGCGTGCGCAGCGACGGCGAGGGCGGATTGATGGGACTCGAGTTGGCCCCAGATTTTGCGGGCAGCAACCAGGTTTTCGTCTGCTACTCGTACTTCAAGAACAACCTGGCCAGCAGCGAAAACCGCCGCAATCGCGTCTCGAGGTTCACGATTGGCAGCAAAGGGCTAGAGGCGGAAAAAATCTTATTCGATGACATGCTCGGTTGGAGCAACCACAACGGTTGCCGCATTGCGATTGGGCCAGATCAGAAGTTGTATTTCACGATGGGCGACGCGGCGAACTTTCCGCCCGGACCGATCAAAGCCCAAGACAAAAACGTGCTCGCTGGAAAAACCTTTCGCCTGAACTTGGACGGCAGCATCCCGAACGACAACCCGTTCTACTCGAGCGCCTCCGGTCAAGCTCGAGCCACCTGGAGTTACGGGCATCGCAACCAGCAGGGTCTCGCGTTTCAACCCAGCACAGGATTGTTGTGGAGCACCGAGCACGGCTGGAACTCTCGAGATGAGTTGAACATCATCAAGAGGGGTAAGAATTACGGCTGGCCATACTGCGCCGGAACGCAGACTTACGGTGTCAGCGAACGTGTTGCAGCCGACGGTACATATCCTTGCGTTGGTGCGGGCCTGACCTCGAGCAATTACCAACCCGCCATCAAAGCCTACGCACCGGATTTCACGGTTGCCATGAGCGACATGGTTTTCTACACCGGCTCACAATTCCCAAAATGGAAGAACAACCTGTTTTTTGTGACGCTCAAGACTGGACGCATCTACCGGCTCGAACTCGAGGGTGAAAAAATTGTGAATGAAGAAATCCTGGTCGATGGACAATTCGGACGGCTTCGCGCCATCACGCAAGGACCGGACGGGTTCTTGTACTTCTCGAGCGACGCTGGTGATGGTTCGAGCATTTACCGGATCAAACCGCAGTAGTTTTCGCCTGCCATTCACGTTTGAGCAGGGCGTACTGAAACTCATCGATCCAAATCCCATTCACCCGGTAACTCTCGAGCGATCTGGCCTCGAGCCGAAACTGATGCCGGTCCAATAAGCGTTGCGAACGAAGATTATTTTGAGCGGTGAAAGCGATCACCCGATGAAGCTCGAGGGTCGTGAAGGCCAATTCGAGAATCTTTGCGGTCGCTTCAAAGGCGAGCCCTTTACCCCAAAGTGACGGCGCGAGCGAGTAACCCATTTCGGCGGTCTGTGGCAACTCAATAAAATTGAACGCCATGTCTCCAATCAATGTGCCTGAACTTTTCTCCTCGAGCGCAAACTGAAACCACCCTGGCGCTCCCAGTTCCGTATCCTTCATCGATTCGATCAGCTTGCGTCCGCGTTCGAGAGTGCACTCGCCTTCGAATGCGGCAACTTCCGGACTGGACCGGATTGCCACGTAAGCCTCAAGGTCGTCGTCACGGAAACGTCGAATATTCAAGCGTTCCGTCTCGAGTTGCGAGAATTTAACGGTCATGGCAGCAACCCGTGCATTTTGGCAGCGATGGCCTGATCGTCCGGGCTTGCACTCGTGGCGAGCGCCGCAACCACACCCTGCCTGTCCGCCTCACTGCGGTTCTGCGAGAGTTTCATTTTCCCCTCGAGCCGTGTGATCTCAACCTCAAACGCGACGATGCCACGCATCATGCCATCCATGTACCTCTCGGAAAGACTGCTCGAGTTCCAACCTTCGCTGCCCTCGTAACTGCCAATCAATTCATCGAGCAATTCGCGCACGCGCTCAGGTTCCTCAACGATTTTGGGCCGCCCGTAAGCGTGAACCGTGACGTAATTCCAGGTCGGAACACTTGGGTGCGTTTCGTACCATTTGGGCGATATGTACGTATGATCGCCCTGAAAAATCACCAGGATTTCAGATTTACTCGAGAACGAATTCCATTGTGGATTAGCTCGAGCGATGTGTGTTCGCAAGGTTCCAAATTCGCCAAGTTCTGGTCGAACCACAACCGGCATGTGCGTTGCAAACGGTACACCCTCGAGCACGTTGACGATGGTGGCGAAACTGAACTGCCGCATCAGGTCGTGCATGGTTGTGGTGTCGGTCAACTCGAAGTGTTTGGGGATGTACATGGCTCGAGAATACGACACGCCGACAAAAGAAAAGCGGAGGCGCGAGGCCCCCGCTCACCGAAGAGACCATGTTCAGTCGAGAACTGCGCCGTCTTTTGCGCTCGAGACACCCGCTGCGTACCGTGCAAACAATCCAGATTTGAATTGCAATGCGGGCGCAGCCCATTTCGCTTTTCGCGCCTCAAGTGTTACCGCATCCACTTTCAACTCGAGCGAACCAGTGTCGCAGTTGATTTCGATGGTGTCACCCTCTTCGATCAGGGCAATGGGTCCGCAGACTTGCGCCTCGGGTGCGACGTGACCGATCATCAAGCCTTTGGTGCCGCCAGAGAAGCGCCCGTCGGTGATCAGTGCCACGTCTGGCCCGAGTCCCTCGCCGACAATCGCGCTGGTGACTGACAGCATCTCGGGCATTCCTGGTGCACCTTTCGGCCCCTCGTAACGGATCACGACGACATCTCCTGGCACGATCTGATGCCCAAGCACAGCCTTCATCGCAAACTCTTCGCCCTCAAAAACTCGAGCCCTGCCAACGAAATGCGTGCGTTCGGTTCCGGCCAATTTCAGCACCGCTCCATCTGGCGCGAGCGAGCCGCGCAGGACCAGCAATCCGCCGGTGGGTTTGAAGGCGTTTTCTCGAGAGACGACGACTTTTTGCCCCGGTGTTTCTGCCGCGTCAAGCGTTTCTTCGCGCAGGGTTTTGCCGGTCACGGTCATTTGATCGCCGTCGATCATGCCACCTTCAATCAGTTTGCGAATGACCATTGGAATGCCGCCCGCTTCCCAGAGTTCCCAGGCGGTGTACTGACCCCAAGGCCGCATGTCGGCGATGACGGGCGTGGCGCGGCTGATGCGGTCGAAATCCTCGAGTTCGAGCATGATGTCGGCCTCTCGAGCCATCGCAATCAGGTGCAGTACGGCGTTGGTGCTGCCACCGGTCGCGGCGACGGCGGCAATCGCATTGAAAAACGATTGCTTGGTCAGAAAGCTCTTTGGCGTGCGATTGTGTTTGATCGCGTCGGCTAGCACCGCTGCGGCGCGTTTGGTGGCCGCCTTCTTGTCCGGTCCAAGCGCGGGAATTGAGTTGTACCCAACCGGCGAGAGGCCCAGTACCTCGAGCGCCATGCTCATCGTGTTGGCGGTGTACTGTCCGCCGCATGCGCCCGCGCCGGGAATGGCGACTTGTTCAACGGCATCAAGTTCAGCATCGGTGATTTTGCCCGCTGCGTGTTGTCCGACCGCCTCGAAGACGCTGACCACGGTCAGTTTGCGGTCTCCGAGCAGACCTGGGGCGATGCTACCACCATAGAGCACCAGGCCCGGAACGCCCGAGCGGATCAATCCCATCGCGCCGCCAGGGTTGGTTTTGTCGCAGGCGACGAGCGCCACCATGCCGTCGTACATGTAGCCCGCCGCGACCAGTTCGACCGAATCGGCGATGACTTCGCGGGAGATCAGGCTCGAGCGCATGCCTGGAGTGCCCATGCTGATGCCGTCGCTGATGGCGGGTGCGCCGAACTCGAACGGGTGAATGCCCGCCTCGCGGCAGCCCTCTTTGAGGTCCACGGCGAGGTCTCGCAGGTGAAAATTGCAGGGCATTCCTTCGGTCCAGGTGTTGATGATGCCGACCCAGGGGATTTTGAAGTCGTTGTCGGTCAGTCCGACGGCGCGAAGCATGCTGCGGGCGGGGGCCTGTTGTGGTCCTTGTTTGATTCGGTCTGAGCGCATGGTGTAGTTCTCCGTTTCGGCTTGAATTCTATCGTGCGTTTTTCTGGTTGACGAGCCACCAATTCTCGAGATTCGGACGAAAAGTTTCACGATCTGAATAATCGTGAATTAAATCACTTAATACATGTCTGTGACCAATACTCGAGGCGAACCACTCGAGATTCAAACCTTCAACCGCGAGGCCGATAGCGAGCGAACCGCGTCTCCTCAAGATACTCCGGCAAATGTGGCATCCCAGAATCAATTGCACGCTTACACTCGAGTTCGTTGTCATATGGCACGCGAATCAAACTCACCTCGAGCCCCCGACCACCACCGAGAATTCCATAAACTGGGATTGGCATGTCCATCGGATTGCCGACGCTACCGACGTTGAACAGGGTTCGACCTTTGACCGGCTCGAGTTCGGGCACATAACCGGGCAAGTTCAAAACGTAGGCCGTATGGATGTCACCAAAACCGAGCGCCACCGGCACTCGCTCCTCGGGGCCTGTGTGCTCAGTCGAATCAAACATGGCGGCGAGCTTGTTCGTTTCTCCAGAAAGGATGGCTCGAATCCCGACCCGATGCCATAAATCTTGCGGTGAGGCGTGCAGCAAACGCACCAATCCCGGTCGGCGCTCGAGGTCCAAGGAATAGGGGAGACCACGCAAATACTCGAGCCGTTCCTCGCCCAATTGTTCACGCTGCCACAGGATCGCATCGAGCATCGAATCGAACACCTTGTCCAAATCCCGCGTGATCAATTCATCCCAATTGCCTTGAATCACTGGGCAGCCAAGTTCTCGAATCCGATCCACACAGGCTCGAGGATTCGGGCCTTTGCCCACGATGTCGCCCAGGCAGATGATCTCGGAGATGCCTCGGGTCTCAATGTCCTTTAAGACCGCCTCGAGCGCCGTGATGTTCGCGTGAATGTCAGAAATGATGGCGATGGTCGGGTCCGGCGTTGAGGTCAGGTTGGTCGCGGGCACTCCTCGAGTGTATCTGGTCTATCGTTGGTCTTGGGTTCGAGTCTTGTGACCTACTTTGGTCAAGGTTTCTTAACCTGTTTCAAAGAATTACGCGGAACAATGAGCGCACGAAGCTCAGAGACCAAAACGTGGCTTCTGCGCTGCAACCACCCCCCGGCTCACAGCGTTTAATACAGGTTTCCCCCCGTTACAAGGTCAGCGTTGACAGGTCAGAGAGGTGTCCTCACCTTTTGCTTGCCTTATGTCATGTCTCTTCCCAAAAACCACCGCCTCGGCTACACTGAACCCTCAACTTCCCGCCCAGCAATACGCTCACTTTATCTCGAGGTTTTTCCCGTGATCGCCAACCCGGAACCAGCCATCATTCAGCAAAAACGTTTGAGCGTTCCGTTCAACCGTCGCAAGCTGGATTCACGCTGGACTTTCCGGGTTTTGATTGTCACGCCGCACCAACACCAGGGCAGCCAACTCGAGCACGCGCTGCGAGAGGTCGGCTATCGCACCAGCACACTCGAGCACGCTGAAGACATTCGCACTTTCGTGCATCATGAAGTTTGCGATGCGCTGATTCTGGATTTGGATCAACTCGAGCCCGGTTTGGTCGCCTCGAACTTGCAAGCATTCCGGGACTTGCGTTTGTCCGGCCTGCAAGTCCCAACGATGGTCCTCGGCAATGGCGCGGGACTCGAGCAACGGGTCGCGGCCTTCGATGCGGGTGGCGATGACTACCAGACAAAACCGTTTGTGGGCGAGGAACTGCTTGCCCGACTGCGTTCGATTTTGCGCCGCACCAATCCGCATTTGGCTTTGAACCTCGATTGGCGCGGCCTGCACATGAACTGGGCCTCGAGAACTGCCACTGTCGATGGTCGGAAATTGCCGTTGAACCTCAATGAATTCACTTTTTTTGAGGTGCTGGCCTCGGTGCCGGGACGGGTGATCTCCCCCAATGACCTGCATTCGCATTTGGACATCAGGGACGGCAGCAATCTACACGAACTGGTCAACGGTTTGAACGCCAAGTTGGGCATGAACGTGATTGAAACCGTGGCTGGTGAAGGCTACCGCTTTCCACCGGGCGAATAAAATCTCCCACTCGAGGTTGTGTCGCGCGAAAAAACTGCGGGGCTCTTGTCGTGTTCATGGCAGGACCATAAAATCCTTCTGATCACGGGCCACTGTCTGGCTCGAGGTCAACCCAGGAGGGTTCATGCCGACATACGTGTACAAAAACTTGAAGACCGGCAAGGTCTTTGAATTGGAACAACGCATCACCGAGGCTGTGCTGAAAAAAGATCCGAAAACCGGCGATCCGGTCGAACGGGTGATCCAGGCGGCGGGCATCGTTTTTAAGGGCGGTGGCTTTTACAAAACCGATTCGCGTCCAGCCGAAAAATCGGGCAAATTGCCAGACAAATCCATTGGCAAATCCGATGCGGTCTCGAGCAAAGCAGGCGATTCTGGTTCGAGCGGCTCAAGTTCGGATGGTTCCGGCTCGAGCAGTTCGGGTTCGGAGGCTTCAGGCTCGAGTAATACAGATTCAAGCAAAGTGAGCAGCGCCGAGAAACCTGCAAAAGCTACCTCACCTGCGAAGAGCGCCGCAGCAAAGGAATGAGCCGAGATTGATCAAACTTATGCCGGGGTGTCACCCTCAAGCTTCAATTCAACCGGCACGAGCGCACGGTGCTCAAATTGGGTGGAAAGCGTCACCAGGCTGCTGGTGCGACGCACGCCAGGGATTTGTTTGATCTCGAAGATCAACTGCTCGAGCGCATCCGGGTTTGGCACTCGCACTTTCAGCAGCGTATCAACATCGCCCGCGACGGCGTGGCATTCCTCGACCTCGGGATGACTGACCAAGTGCGGTGCGATGTCACGACAGTTCACACCACCGTCCAAGCGAATTGAGATGAAGGCAACCACCTCAAGCCCGATGGCTTTCGGATCGACGCGGGCTCCGTAGCCCTGAATGATCTGGCGTTTCTCAAGGTTCTTGACGCGGTTGTGAACTGTGGCGGCGGACAGGCCGACCCGAGTGCCAATCTCGGCGTAGGTTTGACGGCTGTCGCGTTGCAACTCGACCAGGATGGCGCGATCAATCGAATCCAATTGAACCATATTCGATGATTTTAGCAGAAAGCCAAACGGCGTATTGCAAGATGCCGCAAAAGACGGATAACCTCGAGATAGAATGAAGCTCTTGAACCGCTCAGGAAGAGGCAGATGAGCCAAGCCAGCGCACCAACCCTGAATCCCTCGAGCCGTGACCGATGGCTGGTCTGGGCGGCGCTGTTTTCCTTGTACATCATCTGGGGAAGCACCTACCTGGGCATTCGTTACGCTGTGGACACCATCCCGCCGATGCTGATGACCTCCGGGCGCTTCCTGATCTCGGGCATTATCATGTACGCCTTCCTGCGCTTTCGCGGGGCAGTGAACCCGACACCGCGCCAATTCTGGAATGCCGGACTGGTCGGGGTGTTCCTGATCTGTGGCGGCAACGGCTTTGTGACCCTCGCCGAGCATTCTGGGGTTCCCAGTGGCATTGCCGCGACCGCCGTTGCCAGCGTCACCATCTGGACCGGACTTTGGAGCGGACTGTGGGGCCAATGGCCGCGCAAACTCGAGTGGCTGGGAGTTGCGGTCGGATTCGTTGGTGTGGTCATTTTGACGCTCGAGGGAAACTTGCGCACAAATCCGTTTGGACTGATCGTTTTTTGTGCACCAATCTGTTGGAGTTTCGGTTCGATCCTCTCGAGGAACATCGAGATGCCACAAGGCTTGATGGCCAGCGCGATTGAAATGATCGTCGCGGGCATAGTGTCTGTCCCGATCGGCTTGCTGCTTGGTGAACGCATCACGCAAATGCCGAGCACCTCGAGCCTGTTGGCAACGGGCTACCTAATCACCTTCGGATCGCTGATCGGTTTTAACGCCTACATTTTCGTGCTCAGCAAGGTCAGGCCGACGCTTGCCACGAGTTATGCCTATGTCAATCCGGTTGTCGCATTGTTCCTTGGTGTGGCGATTGGCGGCGAAAAACTTGGAGCGAACGCGATCATCGCACTGCCGATCATTCTGGCAGGCGTTGCCGTGATTGCCTGGGCTCAGAACGCACCACGAACTCTCAAACAAGAAACACAAGAAATAGAGGCTGTATGAAAACTCCAGTCTGGACCCACGAAGTACTCGAGACATCCCGAGAACAATCCGGCAAACCGTACCTCGAGTTTCTGCACGAACCAGCAATCAGTGCCGGGACCTACACGCTACCGGTTGGTACTGTGGATTTGCAGCAACCGCAGACTGAAGATGAGGTCTACATCGTGCTCGAGGGACTGGCGCAGATTCGGATTGGCGATCAGGATTATCCGGTTAAGACCGCTGACACGATCTTCGTGCCAGCCCGGAAAGAACACCGCTTTCACAGCATCCTCGAGGAACTTCGCGTGATTGTCGTCTTTGCCCCAGCCGAGTACAGCCGGAAGCCCGCGTGAGTGCTCGAGACGCTTTGCAATTGTTTGTTCTCTCTGCGGTTTGGGGCGCATCGTTTATTCTGATTCGCATTGGTGTGGCCGAAATTCCTCCAACCTGGTTGGTCATTGGACGGTTGCTGGTCGGTTCACTGGTGATCGGCGCGGTCACCGTCATTGGCAAACGCCGCCTCGTTCCTCGAGCCTTGATCGGCACATTGCTGATTGTCGCATTCTTCAACAACGCCATGCCGTTCCTGTTCTTTGCCATCGCCGGAAAAACCGTGGACTCGAGCCTTTCTGGAATCATCAACGCCTCGACCACACTGTTTTCGGCGCTGATCGCAGTCGGATTGCGTGACGCGACCTTGAACTCGAAAAACCTGATGGGTGTCGCGCTCGGATTCGTTGGCGTGATCGTCGCCGCCAGTGGCGGCCTGAGTCGTGGTCATGCCAGCCTGATTGGGATTGCGCTCCTGACCGTCGGCAGCTTCGGTTATGCGGTGGCAGGCATCATTGCCAAACGGTCCCTACAGGGACAAGATTCCGTCGGGATCGTCCTCGGACAACTGCTGTTCGCAGCTTTGATGCTGATGCCATTCGCCGCTTTTGAACGGCCCTCGAGCATGCCGACGTTGTTTCCAATTCTCGCCATGATTACGCTCGGCGTGTTCGCCAGTGGTCTTGCGTATTTGCTTTCCTACGATTTGCTCTCAAGGATCAGCCCGACGCAACTCTCGGCGGTCACATACATTCTGCCAGTCTGGAGTTTGTTCTGGGGCTGGATTTCGGGCGAACAACTCGGTTGGACTTCACTTGCTGGTGTCGGCATCATCCTGATCGGCATTGTCCTGTTGAACACGCCGCCGACCAGCAAACAAACCATCTCCAGCCCGATCAGAACTTGAACGGTAGAATTCAGCAATGACCATTACCGTCCATGCAGGCGAACTCAAACACCTTCCCGAACTCGTGCCGCTGTTCGATTCGTACCGGCAGTTCTACAAACAAGCATCCGATCTCGAGGGCGCACGCGCTTATTTGCTTGACCGGCTTTCACACGGTGAGGCCACCGTCTTCATCGCCTATGAAGGTGCTCGAGCCGTAGGTTTCACGCTCCTATACGACACGTTCACCAGTGTTGCCATGAAACCCTTGTGCATCCTCAATGACCTGTACACCATTCCTGAAGCTCGAGGCAAAGGGGCTGGCACGGCCCTGATCGCTCGAGCACGCGAACATGCTTTGGCGAAGGGCGCGTTCCGATTGCGATTGCGAACCGCGCACGACAACCTGACGGCACAAAGCGTCTATGAAAAACTCGGATTCAAACGCGACAAGATTTACTTTACCTATGATCTGAACCCGGAGCCAGCATGAGTCTCAAGATCGTCACCGCCAGCTTTGATCACCTGCCCGAACTCGCGCCCCTGTTTGATGCGTACCGAGTCTTCTACGGCCAACCCAGCGATGTTGAACAGGCTCGAGCTTTCCTGCACGAACGCTTCATGCACGGTGAGAGCATTGTCTTCATCGCCATGCTCGAGGACGGAACTCAAATTCGGGCCGTGGGCTTCACGCAGTTGTATCCGATGTTTTCAAGCGTTTCACTGCGGCGCATGTGGATTCTCAACGACTTGTATGTTGAGGCCGACGTTCGTGGCCAGCGCGTCGGTGAACGCCTGATCGAACGCGCTGTGCAACTCGCCAAAGAATCTGGTGCGAAAGGCATTCAACTCGAGACGGCCCACACAAACACCAGTGGGCAGAAACTTTACGAACGCCTGGGTTTCGAGCGCGAAGACCTCGAGTATCGGACGTATTTTTTAACAACAGAGGAAAGTAAAAACTCGAGCCGTGACTTTCCTCTTTGACCTGGTGTTACTTTCCTCTGTTTTAACCCGCGATGATCTTATTCGTCAGCACGCCAACACCCTCGAGATCGATTTCGCAGACATCGCCGGGTTTCAACCAGCGTTGCGGCGTGCGTCCCATGCCGACACCTTCGGGCGTGCCAGTGATGATGACCGTTCCTGGCAGCAGCGTCATGTCTTTGGACAGGTACGAAACGATTTGCCGCACGCTGAAAATCATGTCGGCGGTGCTCGAAGTTTGCAAGGTTTCGCCGTTCACTCGGGTTTGAATGCGCAAGGTTTGCGGATCGGGCATCTCGTCGGTTGTCACCAGCACCGGCCCGAGTGGACAAAAGCCGTCAAAACTCTTGCCCCGAATCCATTGCTTGTCCAAGCGAATCTGCCAATCTCGAGCGCTCAGGTCGTTGCAGGCGGTGTAACCGAGGACGTACTCGAGCGCGGTGGCCTCAGAGACATTCTTGGCGGTCTTGCCAATCACCACGGCCAGTTCGCATTCATAATCGAGTTCGGACACTTGCGTTGGATGAACCACATCCTCGCCCGGATTGGTGACGCTCGAGGTGGGTTTCATGAACAAGACTGGTCGTTCTGGGATCTCCATGCCAGCTTCGAGCGCATGACGGCGGTAGTTCAAACCGATGCACAATACATTGACCGCCTCGACGGGTGCGAGCAATCGTTTGACCTCGAGCGTTACACCGGTTCGCGTGCCGCCCGAAATCGGGCTCGAACTTAATTTCTCGGCATGGGTGAGGCTCGAGTCGGTTGGGATGCCGTAATGCGTTTGATCGTGCGCGTCAACAAAACGAATGATTTTCACAAGACTCCTTAAGTTTTGAACCCATCCAGCAGCATCGCCGCAAACGCATCGGCCACTTCTTTCGCCGTGAACCGACCACCCGGATTGAACCAGTGATACGCCCAATTCGCGCTCGAGAGCGCCAGGACCGCAGCGAGCTTGACATCCAAACTCGCCCGGAACACGCCCTTGCGCACGCCCTCCTCGAGAATCTGACGAAACACGCGCTCGATCTTGTCGCGTCTTGCTGCGATCCGCTCGAGCCGATCATCGGACAAATGCTTCCAATCATGAAAGAACACCGTCGCCCAATCGAGCGTGCGTTCAATCACCATCATGTGCGCCTCGAGTGCCGCCCGCAATTTCAGGGCTGGCTCGAGGTCACTGTCCCGCACCGGCTCGAGGGCCGCATCGAACTCATCGGCGGCACGGTTGACGATCTCCCAGAGCAATTCTTCTTTGCTGGCAATGTGCGCGTACAGGCTGCCACCCTGCACGCCAAGCGCTTTGGCGAGGTCACGCATTG
The DNA here is from genome assembly GCA_031418155.1 of Deinococcales bacterium. Lineage (GTDB taxonomy): Bacteria > Deinococcota > Deinococci > Deinococcales > JAAFIG01 > JANOWZ01. Next base: position 5,708 of record JANOWZ010000306.1, on the reverse strand, counting down.
AGGTGGCGTGATACCCCAGTTCGGAAAAGAGTTTCCCGGCGGTGAGGTAAATTTGTTCTTTTCGGGTCAGGCCATCGTCCACGGGTGCATTGTACCGATTTTGAAGCATCTTTCGTGCGTGCAGATTCGGCTAGGCCACAAAAGTTCTCAGTCAAGCGTTCACGGGTTCAAGTGCGGCCCAGTACAGCGATTCAGTCTGAGCATCGAATGCCACCAGAATCACCCGTTTCAAACTTGCGTATTTCTCGAGATGGTCTCTGATGGTTTTCACAACGATTTGGGCCGCACGATCCGCTGGGAAACCGAAAATACCTGTGCTGATCGCTGGAAACGCAATCGACTGCAAGCCTCGAGATGCCGCCAACACGAGCGAGTTTCGGTAACATGCCTCAAGCAATGCGTCCTCGTTGTTTGTTCCACCGAGCCAAACCGGACCAACCGTATGAATGATGTACTTCGCGGGAAGTTTGTAACCACCCGTGATTTTGGCTTGACCCGTTTTGCAACCACCAAGCAAACGGCACTCGTGAACCAAGTCTGGTCCTGCCGCACGATGGATTGCGCCATCGACTCCGCCTCCACCCAAAAGGCTCGAGTTCGCGGCATTGACGATGACATCTACCTCGAGTTTGGTGATATTGCCGCGCCAGACTTCGATCATGGCTTCCTTCACTTCAGCAACACCACGCCCGGAGATTGCCATGCCAATAGCGAATCGAGCAATGTATTTGCATCATTCGATTCAATCAGGAATTCTCGAGCAGCTTGCCTGACAAATCCTTGCCGAACCGCCATGTCGGTCCACTCGAGAATCGGATTGAAAAACCCGTTCACATTCAGGATTGCGCTGGGTTTGCTGAACGCCCCAAGTTGTGACCAGGTGAGCGCCTCGAACATTTCATCCAACGTCCCGAAACCTCCCGGAAGCGAAACAAAGGCATCGCTCATCTCGAGCATGATGCGTTTGCGTTCGAGCATGGAATCCACCACGATCGGTTCGGTCAGGTTGGCGTGTGCCATTTCTTTATCGATCAAAGCTTGCGGGATCACTCCGGTCACAGTTCCGCCAGCCTCGAGCATGGCATCGGCAAGGATTCCCATCAGGCCGCGTCCGCCACCACCGTAAACGAGGTGCAAACCTCGAGCGGCGATGGCTCGAGCAAACTCTTGTGTGGCTTGTACGTAAATCTCGTTGCTGACGGCTGCCGCGCCAAGGAAGACACAGATGTGTTTCATTGGTTTGAGTGTACCGAAAAATACCTCGAGCACATGACTCGAGGTTGCGGGTTGATGCTGATTTTTAGCGGCTGCTCGAGACCGTCAGTGTCCTCAACCGCTGCGCCAGATCGTCGCTGAGAACGCTCGAGTCGTATCGCCAGGACCACCAGCCACTTGCGCCTCCGGGAAGGTTCATGCGGGCGTCGGTGTCCAACTCGAGGAAGTCCTGCAATGGTGCGATGCTCATCACGGCTTTGGAGCGCCACGCGGCGTTGATCAAATCCCAGGCGATGTGATTTCCATCGGTGTGCAGGTACTCGCGGACCTTATGCTGCACGCTTTCCGTTTCGGATTTCCACCAGCCGACGCTCGTGTCGTTGTCGTGCGTGCCAGAATAAACGACGCAGTTTTCGCTGTAATTGTGCGGTAGGAACGGATCGCTGTCGTCACCGTAAAAGGCGAATTGCAAGATTTTCATTCCAGGTAAATTGAAGCCGTCGCGTAAGGCTTCGACCTCTGGTGTAATCACGCCCAAGTCCTCTGCGATGATCGGGAGTTCACCAAATTTGGCTTGCACCGCCCGGAACAACTCAAAGCCCGGAGCCTTGACCCAACGGCCATCAATCGCAGTTTCGGCCTTGCCGGGAACCTCCCAGTAGGCATCGAAACCGCGAAAGTGATCAACACGCACGACATCGACAAGCTCGAGGGTGGCGCGGAAACGTTCGAGCCACCACTTAAAACCGTCCTGTGCCATGACATCCCAACGGTAGTGCGGGTTGCCCCAGAGTTGCCCGGTGGCGGAAAAATAGTCTGGTGGCACGCCCGCGACGACGCTGGGGTTCCCGTCAGGCTCAAGGGCAAAGAGGTGCTGGTTGGCCCAGACATCGCTCGAGTCGTGCGCTACAAAGATTGGGATGTCCCCGACGATGCGGATGTTTTTAGTGTTCGCGGTGGTTTTGACGGCGTTCCATTGCGTGAAAAACATCCATTGCACGAAGGCGTACAACTCGGTTTCAACTTCGAGTTCCTGGCGTGCTTTGGCGAGTGCGGCCGGTTCGCGCCTGACCAGATCGGTGGCCCAAAGCGTCCATTGCTTGCCGTCATGAGCGCCTTTGCAGGCCATGAACAGTGCATAATCCTCGAGCCAAGATGCGTTGGTTTTGCGGAAGGCTTCAAAGCTCGAACGTTGCGCGGGCATGGCGTGATTGCGGTAGCCGTTGTGCGCGGCGCGAAGAGCGCCCCACTTCCAGACGTAAACCCAGCCGTAATTGACGCTGTACGGCGGAAAGCTCGGCACGGCATCCAGCACAGCCTGTTCGAGCAAACCTTCTGTGACCAGCAACTCGAGGTCAATCAAGAGTGGATTTCCAGCGCTGGCGCTGAAGCTCTGGTAAGGGCTATCACCGTAACCCGTGTGTCCGAGCGGCAGGATTTGCCAGAGTTTTTGTCCGGCAGATTCGAGCCAATCCAGCCAATCGTAAGCAGCCTTACCGAGTGAACCGATTCCAAACTTGTTGGGAAAAGACGTGGGATGAAGCAACACACCGCTCGAGCGTTGAAAGGACATGCGAGAGCATAACAAAACTCTCCTCGATCTTCACTCGGGGTTCAGCCACGAAAGCGGACGAACTCAAGCAGCCAAAAGTGGAAGCACGTGAAGTGTTCCAGAACGCTTGATCCGAGCCTTCAAAATTGAACCGGAGGTAATGCGGTTACTTCCGAGAACTCGAGAACAGCTTTTCAATGCTGTTAACCCGGCTCACGTCGTATTCCTGCACCTCTTGCGCTTTCGTGTCCAGCACCTCTCGAGCGTCAAACACAAAACACGATCCGTCATACTCGAGTTCGGCATCTTCGAGGCTTTGGAAGTAGTTCAGGATTCCACCCTCGAGTTGCAGGATTTGAATACCTTTCATCGCCAGCCACGCGCTGGTTTTTTCGCAGCGAATGCCGCCGGTGCAGTACATGGCGACCGTTTTGTTTTCGGCCTGCCATTCGGGAAGGTGCGCTTCCATGTAGACCGCGAAATCCCGGAAGTGCTCCATGCCGGGATTTAACGCGCTTTTGAAGTGTCCAAGCTCAAACTCGAAGCTGTTGCGGTTGTCAATCACGATCACGTCATCCCGTTTGAGCATTTCACGCCACTCGAGCGGGCTCAGGTCGGTGCCTTTGTGGGTGCTGGCATCAATACCTGGAATCCCGAGCGACACAATTTCTGGTTTGAGTTTGATTTTCAGACGTTTGAAAACCTGTTGGCTGCAAGAGGTTCGTTTGTAGAAAAGGTTCTGGAAACGGCTACCGGCCTCGAGCGCATCCCGGACGGTTTGCAGTTGCGCCTCGGTTCCGCAAAGCATCCCATTGATGCCTTCAGTTGCCACCAAGATCGAACCGAGCACGCCCGAACCAGCACAGACCGTATCGAGGTGCGTGACCAGAGATTCTGGTTCACTAATGGGAACGAATCGGTAGAAGGCATCATGGAACAACATGGGTACAGGATACAGTCTGACGAGCCTGCCGTCGGTCGATGCTCGAGCTTGGATTTGTGGCCCATTTCCTGTTCTGGCGAGGGCAGGGGACAAGCCCAGCCCCTACGAAAAGCCATGTCCTATAGGGGTGAGGCTTGCCTCACCCTTCCGAAGCGAGGATTATTCCCACCCAATCCATCCCTAAATTCCTAGACTCGAGCCCAAACACGCCTTGAGCGAGTCTCAAACCTGTGTTACACTCTACCGCTTGGCGTTCCAGGTCTTTTGATCTGTAAAACCATTCGCTTTTCGCTCGAGCCCAGGCACTTGATGGGGGAGGGCAGTGGGTCGGAAGAATCGGGTTTAACTCCGAAAACACCGACTCCGGGAGGATCAAGGCTGCGCGTCCCTTTACGACGTGACGGACCACGACTCCCAAGGAGGCAAGATGCCCAGAAGTATGAAGAAAGGACCGTTCGTTGACGGTCATCTTCTCGAGAAGGTGGACGCTGCGCTCGCAAAGAGCGATAAGCGCGTGATCAAAACTTGGTCGCGCCGTAGCACCATCGTTCCTGAGATGATCGGTTTGACCATCGCCGTGCACAACGGCAACAAGCACGTGCCGGTGTACGTGTCCGAAAATATGGTCGGTCATAAACTTGGTGAATTCTCTCCGACTCGCACCTTCCGTGGACATTCCGGCGGCAAGGATGCGAAGGCGACGAAGAAGTGAGGTGGCTATGACTCAGGCTGCCACTCCTCCGGCTCAACAGGCCGTCGCGCACGCGAAGTACCTTCGGATCACGCCTCGCAAGATGCGTTTGGTCGTCGATGCGATTCGCGGCAAGAACATCAAAGAGGCCGAGGATCTCCTGCGTTTCATTCCGCGCGGGGCCGCCGTGCCAATCGCCAAGGTTCTGAAGAGCGCCAAAGCGAACGCCACCAACAATTACGACATGCTCGAAGATCAACTCTTCGTGGCGAGCGCCTATGTCAATGAAGGCCCAACCCTGAAGCGCATTTTGCCTCGCGCCCGTGGTCGTGGCGATTACATGATGAAGCGCACCAGCCATTTGACGATCATCCTCGAGGAAAAGCCGGCTCCGCGTCGCCGCCCTGCGGCTGCGAAGAAAGCCGACGCAGCAGTCGAGGCCAAGCCGAAACGTGCCGCACCCAAGGCTGCTACCAAGGTTTCGGCAGAGCCGAAGGCCGTGAAGGAGACCACCGATGGGCAATAAAATCAATCCGGTCGGGTTCCGCCTGGGCATCAACAAGGACTGGACCTCCCGCTGGTACGCCAACAAGAAGGACTACTCGCGCTTGGTCGGCGAGGACACCCGCATCCGCAAATACGTCACCAAAGAACTGGCCCATGCCGGTTTGGTCAGCATCGTGATCGAACGCGCCGCGCATCAGGTCAACGTCACCATCAAGGCCGCAAAGCCCGGTGTCGTGATCGGTCGTGGTGGCGAGAGCATCAAGAAGCTCCGCGAATCGCTCGATGCCGTCGTCGGTGGTGGCAGCACCGTTGCCGTCAACGTCGAGGAAGTCACGAACATCAACACCAGCGCACCATTGGTCGCGCAGCGCATCGCTGAGCAGATCGAGCGTCGCTTCGCCTTCCGCCGCGCCATGCAGCAGGCGGTTCAGCGCGTCATGGAATCTGGTGCGAAGGGCTGCAAGATCGTCGTCTCCGGTCGTTTGGGTGGTTCCGAACAGGCCCGCCGCGAATCGCGCATGGATGGCCGCGTGCCACTGCACACCATCCGCGCCGACCTTGATTACGGTTTCGCCGAAGCGATGACCACCTACGGCAAGCTCGGCGTCAAAGTCATCGTCTTCAACGGCGAAGTCATCGGCAAGTCCGATCTTGGTCGCTCGAGCGCCAACGCCCGCCCGGTTCCGACCACGGGTGAACGTCCCCCAGCCGCTGCCGGTGATCGTCCGCAGCGCCGTCGTCCGTCCGGTCAGGCTCGCGCCCGCCGTGGCGAGGGTGGAGGTGAGGCTTAATGCTTCTGC
>JANOWZ010000305.1:0-24788 GCA_031418155.1 Deinococcales bacterium | reverse complement strand
GTGCCGCTGTTCGTCAAAAACGAATTTGGCAAGATGTACGCGGCACTCTTCAAACGTGCTTACGAACGCGAGAACAAAAAAGCAAGTTTTCTCGAGTACGCCTGGAACACCGCGAGTTGCGATCCATGCAGCAGCGATCCGCCCACCATCGAAGAACTCGAGCGTGCTGGCGCGGGTTGGGTTGGGCAAGGTTCCGGCGTGTTCCTGACACGGATTCACGTGCGGTACAACAAACGCAATTTCAAAGAAGACTTGATGTTCCGCGAGACGAACTCGCAAGAAACGTTTCAAGCCCGTTACATCCTGCGTCACCCGTGGAAGGGCGAAGGAACTTGCGACGAGGCGAAAAACTACAAAACTGAATTACCAAAACGCCTCGAGATGCAAGCCCAAAATCTGGCCCGCTTGACCGGCTGGAAAATCGAAGACATCCGCCGCAAAGCCGGAATTCGTTAAAATCGAACATCACAAAACGACCTCGAGCCTCGGTGCGCACAACACGCCGAGGCTCGAAATTTTTCAAACTTGAGGTTTAACGAACACCCAATTTGATCTCGAGCACATCACCACAAGAGATGCTGCCACCAACCGCACTCGGCGTATTCGCATGGACATTCACGTACGTCTTACCCGCAGGAAACTTCGGCAACTTGTCCTTCGGGATGCGGGTATACACCAAGGCCATGCCCTTTGCATCGGCCTGTAAATTCTCGAGCGGCACGACCTTATCGCCATTTTGCGCAGCACAATTCGCATCGCCCGCATCGTTGAAATGAATGTGGTTGGCGTACATGCCAGAGTTTGGTTTCAAACCGGCCATGCGAAAGTAAATGTCCACATCACCGCTCGGTAAAGTCATGACAACCACACTGCCTTTGACATCGGCAGAATCGCCTTTACCGACCGTATCCGTGTAACGCACGTCCGCTTTCGTGTCATGTGCTGCGAACACACCCGCGGAAAGGGCGACGACGGATGCCAAACCGACTGCAACCAAAATCTTATTCATGTTGAACCTCCACAATGGTATACGCAGCAGATTTACGATTGGATGTGCAGCCCGAACCAAATCCAGATTTGATACGATCTCGAGCATGACTGCCCAGGACATCATTGGGCTGAACCTGCAAGAAGTTCGTCGCCGACCCATCAAAATCTGGCGCGGAATTCCCGATGCGCAACTCGCTTGGAAACCGGACGAAACCGCGCTCAGCATTGGCGAGATGATCCGCCACGTTTGGGAAGGCAGCGAAAACTACCGCCGCATCGTCGCGCATGGCGGATCGCTCGAGTTACCCGACTCTTGCGCCGATGGTCCAATCTCGAGTGTCGAAGCCGAAATTGCTTTTGCCACACCGTTGTTTGAACAATTGCTCGAGGATATTCGCGGATCTATGGCGGACGATTTGACCACGAAATGGATTGACCGTTCCGACGTTGGCTACCGGCGAACGCTCGGTGATTTCCTGGCCCGAATCGCGTATCACGAAAGCGTTCATGCAGGGCAATTGTTCGGGTAGATGCGAATGGCACGGATTGAACGCCCAGACATTTGGGATTGAGGGGTGGCTTGAGTCGGATCAAGTCCAGCGGTTCGACCTCACGTTCGAGCGAACAAGCGCCAGATTCAGGTTTGATCTTGAAGATCACTGTGAACTCCATTCGCAGCAAGTCTGATACCTTGAGGTTCCTCCGATGGACATCAATCATCGTTTCTTGAGCCTTTGTTCATCTTTATCATAATCTTGAATTGCGGTAGCCTCATGAAGGGCGGTGTCGGATTTGCACCATGCACGAGATTTACCGTGTCCTATTGTGTTCTAAAGCGGTGCGGGGGTCATGTCAACCTGGGAAGGATTGCGTGCCCGCAGTAAGACTCGCAAATCTTGATGCTGTGTTAATTTCTGGGGGTAGTTTCTTCATATGAGTCGCGCCATCGAACGTTTCCTGATCGATTTGGTCCTGTGGACATTGGCTGCTGGTTTCGCCTTTTTCTTAAGACTGGATGCACCCTGGCCTGAATACCGGCTCGAGTTGCTGCTTTACCCAGCCTTGGGTGTACTGATCAAAGCAGGCATGATGTACCTGCAAGGCACGCACCGTCCATCCTGGCATCGGATCGGTCTGCGCGACCTGTACCAACTCACCCGCACGGTGGCCATGACGACCGTGCTGATGTTCGCGCTGTCCTTCGCCGCCACGCCAGCACTACAAATCCCGCGCAGCATCCCAATTCTCGAGGGTGCGCTTGGTTTGCTGGCGATGGCGGGGGCGCGTGCCTTGCAGCGTGTGATGCGCGAGACCGCCACCATGCGCGGCTCGCGCCGACAAATGCGCCGCGTCTTGATCGCCGGGGCGGGTGAGGCGGGCACGTTTATTGCCAGGGAACTCTTGCGCCACCCCGAGAGCGGCCTCGAACCCATCGGCTTCCTCGACGATGCGCCGGAAAAGCTCAATCAGCGTTATGTGGGCCTGCCGGTGCTCGGATCGGTGGAGGCGCTCCCCATTGCAGCCTCGGCCTACCGTGCCGAAGAGGTCTTGATCGCCATTCCCAGCGCGTCGGGGCCGGTGGTGCGTCGCGTGGTCGAACTGGCACGTCAAGCGAACCTCAAACACCGAATCATTCCAGGCGTTTACGAGATCCTTTCAGGCAAGGTTTCGATTTCGCAAATCCGCGAAATTGCCCTTGAGGACTTGCTGCGCCGCGAACCAATCCGTCTGGACAACGATGCCATCTCGAGTTACCTGCAAGACCGGGTGGTGCTTGTGACCGGAGCGGGCGGTTCAATTGGTTCGGAAATCGTACGGCAGATCGCACGCTTCCGGCCCAAACAAGTGATCCTCTACGGGCGCGGCGAGAACAGCCTGTACCAGATCGAACGCGAACTCTTGCGCACCTGGCCGGAACTCGAGTTTTCCACCGTGGTTGGTGATGTGCGCAACCGTGGCAAGCTTGGGGCGACATTCGCCAAGTACCGCCCACAAGTGGTCTTCCACGCTGCGGCCCATAAGCACGTGCCGTTGATGGAACAAAACCCGGACGAGGCGATCATCAACAACGTCGGTGGCACGCAAAACGTCGTCAGTTTGTGCTTGGCCTTCGATGTTGAACGCCTGGTCAATATATCAACCGATAAGGCCGTCAACCCAACCAGCGTCATGGGCGCATCCAAACGGGTCGGTGAGTACATCGTCGAACACGCGGCACGGCAGTGCAAACCCGGTCAGAATTTTGTCAGCGTTCGTTTTGGCAATGTGCTCGGCTCTCGAGGCAGCGTGATCCCGTTGTTCCAGGATCAGATCAAAGTCGGTGGTCCAGTGACCGTGACCGATCCGGAGATGACCCGCTATTTCATGACCATTCCCGAGGCCAGCCAGTTGGTCTTGCAGGCCGGAATCATCGGGCAGAACGGCAGCGTCTGCGTGCTAGACATGGGCGAACCGGTCAACATTTCTGATCTCGCCAAGGACCTGATTCGCCTGTCTGGGTTCGAGCCTGGCGTGGACATCGACATCGTGTACTCCGGGATGCGTCCGGGCGAAAAACTCTACGAGGAACTCTTGACCGCCGAGGAGGGGACGGTTGCCTCGACGCACACCAAGATTTTCATGGCCAGTAAATCTGGTATCGACGAGCGCAGATTCGAGCCGTTGCTCGAGAACCTCTTTTTGGCCGCCAGGGTCCGCGATGACAAACGCATCCGCGAACTGCTGCGCGAATTAATTCCGACCGCCACGATCCAAGTTTCAGAACTGGTCTGACCCCAGTCTCCAGCACGCGACGCGAATCGCCGTTTGCACGTAACCCACAGGCTCGAGCGTCAACAACGTCTCGAGCTTTTTTTGGTTGCGACTGGCCCGGACCGCCGCCAATCGCACGCGAGATCGGGCATCTTCGAGCATGAAATCCATGTCGAAACTTGGGTCGAGTGTGCTGAGCGCAGTCAGCGCTGCCGCCGCAACGGATTCAGAACTGTGATCGAGGTACGGGCGGACCGTGGCAAAACGTCCACCCAATCGGGACAGCGCTTCGATGGCTCGAGGCAGCAAGGTTTCTGGCAAGCGTTCAAGCGATTGCTCAAGCCGTGTTGGATCGAAACGAACGTTTTGTGCGGCGGCCTCAAGCAAACTTGCTGGGTCCGTGAACTCGAAGTGGCTCGAGCTTTGTAAGGACTTTCTCGGTTCAGGTTTGAGTGAGGTTGGCTCGGTGTGGGGTGCATTGATCGGAGTTTGCGCTTTGACGCGAGAATCTGGTTTTGACCGCGCCGATGCCGATTCGGTTTGATTCCCTTGAGCCGTGAATCCGGCAACCACTTCAAGCAATCCGGGACCGTACTTTTCAAGGGTCGTTTTGCCAATGCCCTTGATGGTGCTCAGTTCCGTGATCGAACTTGGCCGCGATTGGGCCACAGCCTCGAGCGTGGCGTTTGAAAAGACGATGAAGGCCGAAATGCCTGCCGTTTTCGCCTGGGCGCTCCTGAAGGCTTTGAGCGCCTCACGGATGCCGTCATCGGGTTGGCTTGAGATTGGATTCTGATAGGCAGATTTCTCGAGCCCGGATTCTTGAGCCTCTGCAACCTTACTGGCTCGAGGTTCTATTTTCTGACTCGACACATTCTGATTGGGCAAACGCAAGTTCGAGCCAACCTGTTGAATCTTGCCGTCTTTGATCAACCGAGCGATCTGCCCCTCGATTTCTGTACTCGAGTACCGTTTCAAAACCCCGAAGCCCGGATCGGTTCGCAACCCAGCCGTGACAATGTTTTTTGCGCTCGAGCCGGTTAAAACTTGAACCGCCACTTTCACACTGACCTGCTGGCGTTTGACCAACGAGGTGATCGCCGTGAACGCTTCTGATTCAAGCGAACGCAAATGCTCCGGTTGACCATGCAATTTGACGCTCTCGAGGCCAACCTTGCCGAGTTCTGGATTGCAACGGTCGCAATGACCGCACGGCTGCATCCGTTCACCGAAATGCCCAACCAGAAAGGCGCGACGGCAACCGACCGCTCGGGCGTAACCGACAACCTTTTCCATACCATTGAGTTCAAACCGTTTCCGGGCCTGCATCGAATTCAAATCGATTGGCGACCTCGAGCCGGTCGGGACGTAAATGCCATCCTCGAGAGTGATTTGACCGCCATCGAAAAGGGCTTTGACCGCGACGTTGATCGGGGTCATGTTGTTGCCCGCGTGCATCCGTTCGGCAACTTCGCTGGCCGTTCCGGGTTCACGGCGAAATCGCTCGAGCACATCGCGCACCAGTTTTTCGGGCGGGTAATTGTTTTCGATCAAGCGCTTGCGGGTCATCGTGTCCTGAATCGCAAACAGCATCGCCGCGTGCGCCGTGTTGCCGTCACGTCCGGCACGGCCCGCCTCCTGGTAGTACGCCTCGAGTGTACCCGGATGCTGAAAATGCACCACCAAACGCACATCGGCTTTGTCGATGCCCATGCCGAAGGCGACGGTGGCGCAAATCACTTCAACCTGACCCGACAGGAATCGATCTTGCACATCGGCGCGGGTTTTGTCGGGCAAACCGGCGTGATAGGCGATTCCACCGACACGTTCGGCGACCTCTTCGGTTTTCTTACGGGTGGAACAGTAAATGATCGCCGGACCAGGATGGGCGCGGCGCAGCAATCGCAAAGTCTCGAGTTTGGTCGCATCGGTCGGGGCATCAAAGACGCTGAAATCAAGGTTGGGCCGGTCAAAACTGCCGACTTGCACCAGTGGATCGTTCAGCAACCTTGAGGCGATCTCGTCACGGACTTTGGGTGTGGCGGTTGCGGTCAGTGCCAGCGTTGGGGCGGTCACAGGTTTGAGCAAATCACCGAGCGCCAGGTAATCGGGTCGGAAATCGTGGCCCCATTGCGAAACGCAGTGCGCCTCATCGACGACGACCAGATCGGCCCGGTTGATCAGTTCGTAACTGGCGCGAACCCGTTCCGGCGCGAGGTAAACAAGCTTGTAATCGCCTCGCCGTGCCCCGTCGAGCCGCCGCATGAATTCCTTGGACTCAAGGCCGCTCGCCAGGTAGGTCGCGCTGACGCCTTTACGCTTGAGCGCATCGACTTGGTCTTTCATCAGCGCGATCAATGGCGAAACGACGATGGTGGTTCCGGGCAAGAGGGTGGCCGGAAGTTGATAAGTCAGGCTTTTTCCGCCACCGGTCGGCAGCACCGTCAAAGCATCTCGGCCCGCGAGTACGGCTTGGATTGTCTCGAGTTGCAGGGTTCTGAAATTCGGATGTCCGAAACGTTGGAGAGCTTGGCGCAATTCAGATTCGGACGGAACGCTCACGGTTTGATTGTACACGTTCTGTTCAATACAGAATCAACATTGGCTCGAACCGTCTCTATTCAAACATCACTGTGCCGTCATGCCACCATCCGCCGAGATCACCGAACCGGTGATGAACGATGCCTCATCGGATGCCAAAAACAAAGCCAGATGCGCGATCTCTCGAGGTTCGCCAGGACGACCAATCGGTTGAAACTGCCCGATGTTCGCATAGATTTTCTCGAGGCCGCCCATCAAAGCTGCATGCGCGTGATTGATTTTCGTGTCCACCCAGCCTGGACAAATGCAATTGCAACGAATCCCCTGGGCGGCGTAATCGAGCGCGATCCCACGGGTCAGCATCACGACCCCACCCTTCGAGGCCGAATAGACCGCCAGAAACGGTTCGGAAACCAAGCCGTTCACACTCGAGATGTTCACAATCGAACCACTCCCCTGCTTGAGCATGTGCGGAATGACGGCACGGCTGGCGTACATTGGACCTTTCAGGTTCACATCGAGGGTCAAATTGATCGTCGCGTCACTGACCTCGTGAAAGACTCCGGGCAGGTTGACACCAGCATTGTTGACGAGCACATCAATCCGGCCCCAGGTTTCAACGGCTCGAGCCACAAAAGTGTTGACCTGATCGACATTGCCAACATCGGCTTTGATGGCGAGCGCCACACGATCCATCTTGAGGACTTCTTGGGTGGTGGCCTGGGCAGACTCGAGGTTCAAATCCACGCACAAAACCTTGCCGCCCTCTTCGGCCAGACGAATGGCGGTGGCCTTGCCGATGCCCGATCCTGCACCCGTGACGATGCACACCTTATCCTGAACCCGTCCCATGTTGAACCTCCGTTTTGAATGGACGGAGCATACGTGCTCGAGCGAGTAGGCAACGTTGCGCGGGACTTACATCTTCAGGATTTGCTCGAAGTTGATCGCAATCCATCGCACGATCGGTCCCGCCAAATTGCTCGGCAGTTGGTCAAACTCGTCCCAACGCAAGTCGAGACTGTCCGAATCGGTGCGCAACTCACCTGAGATTTCTCGAGCGACATAGACAGCGGAAATGTTGTAAATCTGATCGCCATTCGGGTACGTGAAGAAAAATTCTTTTCCCGAGAGCATCGTCACGAACGTCCAACTCGAGGCCGTCAAACCCGTCTCTTCGAGCAATTCACGCTGCGCAGTCTCGAGCAACGAATCGCCCAACTCGCTTGAGCCGCCAGGAAATCCCCAAGAATTCGTGTCCGAACGCAACTGCATCAACACCTGGTTTGATTCGTTCAACACGACCACCACGGCTCCGGGTGAAAAAATGGTTCGGGTTCCAACGGGTCCCCGGAGTTCTTGTATGTGGCCCATCTCGAGAATCTAACCCGCGCCGTCTGAGTGCCGTCTCACCTCCAACATCCAAACCTCAAACTGGCTGCGTATACCCAATCAGAAGCTGCTGAAGGCTCGAGCACCACTTCCCAGGAACGCCAACAACGTCTGGGACGGTCGTGACGTGTTCTCAGCAGGGCTTCAAAGTTCAAGGAGGATGTATGAAACAAGCAGTCATTTGGAAAGCAGGTCTGGCCCTCGCAGCGCTCACGGTCGGAGCATTCGGCGCATTCACCCGCGCCTCGGACCACGACGATGGCGAAAGCGACCTGAAATCTCGAGCCCTCAACCTCACGGATCTGTACGCCTTCCGCGAGTCGGATCAGAACGCCAGCGTCAAAGACGACAACATGATCCTGGTCATGAACACCAACCCACGTTCGGTTGCTCGACAGCAATACTCCTTCTCGAGCAAAGCCCGTTACGAATTCCATGTCACCCGCGTCAAGGACAAGGACGCGATGGCCAGCGGCAAGACCGATATGCTGATCCGTTTCGAGTTCAGCCCAGCGAACGCCAAGGGTGTGCAGGAGATCACCGTGACCGGTATTCGTGACGGCGGACAACGCACCGTGCAAGTCACCACGGATGGCAAGGCAATCATGACCACACCGATTGGCTCGAGCCCAACCGTCAATCAAGTGCTGGTGGATTCAGCGGGCGGCGGCATCAGCCTGTTCGCCGGATTGCGCGAAGATCCGTTCTTCTTCGATGTCGAACAGTTCTTCCGCGTCCGGGCCGGTCTCGCCGGGTTGGGCGAGAAGGTCGGCTTCCGCAGCCCCGGCGCAGACTTCACCGCCGGATACAACGTCAATTCGATTGTTGCTCGAGTGCCGATGGGTTGGTTCAAGGGCGCTTCCGGCGCAACCACCTTCGATGTTTGGGAAACGATCAGCGTGCCGAACCCAGATAAGAAGGGCGAATGGATGCAAATTGAACGCCTCGGACGTCCAGCCGTCAACGAAGGCTTGGTCTTGACCAACGACTACCTGAACACCTTGAACGCCGTCGGACCCGATTTCGAGAACGCCGTGCTGACCGGTGACAAGGCCGCAGGCGAGGCCGCAGCGCCGATCATCAAGGAAGTCTCGGCAGTCCTCGGTGCACTCGGCAACGACGAGAAGCGCACCGGCGTATTGCTCGGCGCATTCCTGCCCGACGTGATGCGAATCGACACGACCGGCCCGAGCGGTTACGCGAATGCTTTGAACAAACTCGGCAGCCCCATCCGTGGACGCATGATCAAAGACGACGTGATCGACATCACGCTCTCGGTGCTCTCGAACGGTGCGGTCACGAGCGACAACACCTCCTATGACGGCCCGAACGCGGGCGGCACGAAGCACAAGCCATTGGTTGCGGACTTCCCGTACCTGGCCGAAGCGAACTAAACGAATTCTCGAGGAGGGACACGATTTGTGTCCCTCCAACCCCTTTTCAAAGACGAATAAATCGGGAAACGAAAAACAGAATTCTTGAGCACGACCGAACCCTATCTGGAGGCAGAAGATGTTGAACTTCAAGCAACCCGCACCGTGGATCACAGCCATTCCAATCGCCATCATTTCGGCTGGGATCGGACTCACGCTCCTGCAAAACCGCTCGAGTCTGCCCGAGATGTACCAGTACAAATACGCGCAAAACCTCGAACGCCGCGCCGAGACACGCACCAAGGCTTACGCTCGAGAGATCGCGTTTTTGCAAGAACGGGTCAACCGAAATCCGAACGATGGGCTCGACTTGGCGGGACTCGCAGGCGCATACATCGCCAAAGCTCGAGTCAGTGGACAGAACGCCTGGTACGTGCTGGCCGAACAGGCGGCGGAACGATCACTTGCAGCATTGCCGCTCGAGATTGGCAACGCGGGCGCTCAACTCGCACTGGCAGAGATTGCGCAGGCGCAACACGATTTCTCGAGGGCGCTCGGGTTGATTGCAACCGTGACGAAAACGCAACCGAGGAACGCCTCGGCACTCGCGCTTCGTGCCAGCATTCAACTCGCTCAAGGCAATCTAGAGGCGGCACTGAAGGATGTCGAACCGCTCGTCAAAGCACTGCCGAACCAATCGAACTTGAACCTGCGAGCCGTGATTCTCGAGACACAGGGCAAACTCGAGGCCGCAAAAAAAGACTTCACACACGCGCTCGAGATTGAAGAGGCCGATGATGTTTTCGGGTCAGCACGCACCCGAACGTTGTTCGCAAGATTCTCGGCACGGCATGGACAACCAGCACTCGCACAGGGTTTGCTCGAGGAGGCGTTACGCATCGCGCCAAGCTTCCCGCTCGCTTTGATGCAACTCGCCGACCTTGAGTTTCGCCAAGGTCAGTACGATCAGGCCAAATCGACGTACAACGAATTGCTTTCCGCCTCGAAAGGTTCACCATCAACCTTTGATCATGCTGCGATTCTTGGATTGGCCCGAATTGCTCGAGCCACAAACGCCAGTGACAGCGATCAACTCTGGAACGATGCGGTCAACGTTTTGCGCAATGAAGTCACGAATGGCGCGTTCGGTCATCGGCGCGAACTGGCCCGAGTGCTGCTCGAGCGTGGAAATCCACAGGACGTGAACGAGGCACTCAAGCAGGCAAAACTCGAGTTGAACATCCGACACGATTGGGAAAGTTTAAACGTGCTTGCATGGGCGCAACAACGCGCCGGATTCGTGAAAGAGGCTCGAGCCACCATCCAAAAAGCATTGGCGGTCGAAGTACAGGATGCCGAACTCGAGTACCGCGCCGGACAGATCGAACAATCGCTCGGCGATCTCGAGATTGCAAAAAAGCATTTCGCATCGGCAGAGAGCATCAATCCAAACTCGAGCCGTGAGTTTGAAAGGCGTTTCGGAGGAGCACAATGAAATCCATCGGTTTCGCTTTGGTCATCGCAATCGCCCTGGCCTCGAGTGCTCAGGCACACTGGGCCGATCTCGCCGCTGCTGAGATCAGCATAAGTGAGCGCGAGGTTCGCATGACTTTGACCTATCCGACCGGCCTGACTGCCTTCGCGGATGACAACAAAAACGGCAGGCTCGAGGCGAGCGAAATAGCGACGCATCAGGCGGCACTCGCCCAAGAACTCGGCAGCAAAATTCTCGTCAAGAATGACTCGAAAGCTGGAACGCTTGAGGTTTCAGCAGCGATGCAGGATCTAAAATTGCCTTCGAGCGTCAACGGAAAAACGCACAGCACCCTGATGTTGGACTACAAATTTCCAAACGCGATTCAGGATGCCAAGATTGATTACAACCTGTTCATTCCTGGGGTCAGCACTGCCAGTTGTCTCGCAACAATCTTGCAGAATGGCAACGTGCAAAATGTCGTCTTCACGCCCGAAAATCACGAGATCAGCTTGGCTGGAAATTCAACTCGAACCGCCGCACCAGTCGATTTCAAAAGCTTTATTTTCCTCGGGCTCGAGCACATTTTAACCGGTTACGATCACCTGTTGTTTTTGCTGTCCTTGCTGGCGCTCGGTGGCGGATTGCGGTATTTGCTGAAGGTTGTGACGGCCTTCACGCTGGCACATTCGGTTACGTTGGCCCTGACGACGCTCGGCATCATCGCTTTGCCTGGACGAATCATCGAGAGTGGCATCGCACTATCGATTGCCTACGTCGCCGCCGAGAACATCTTCAGCCGCAACAAATCTGGACTCGAGCGTTCACGATGGATCATCACTTTTATTTTCGGCCTGCTGCACGGCATGGGCTTCGCGGGTTTGCTCAGTGAAATGAACCTGTCCTCCTCGAGCCTGCCGGTTGCGCTGGTTGGTTTCAATCTCGGAGTTGAAGTTGGACAACTGTCGGTGGTGATCCCGGCATTCTTGCTGCTGCGTTGGCTTGAGCGTTGGAAGATCGGGCCGCAAATTCGCTGGTCCGCATCAGCGTTTGCCATTTTCGCTGGCCTGTACTGGTTTGTCGAACGGGCCTTCCTGACCGCCTGACAATCAGACTCGAGTTGAAACCAACCAGAACGGAGGCGCGAACTCGAGTTGAGTTCGCGCCTCCGTTTCAACTGGTCTTTCGATTTACTTCGCCATGTAAACGCTGATGTTCTTGTTCAATGGAACGCTGGCCTTGCCGGTCGTGAATGCCTGATAACCGCTGGCTTCGACACTGTACGTATAATCACCAGCCTCAAGACCAGAGAAGACTTGTGGGCTCGAGCCATCTGCGACCTTTGTGCCGTCCTTGAAGAGTGTGACCTTGCCATCAGGAATGTTTTGCTTCTCGAGCGTCAAAATGCGCAAGCTGCAAGGGCATTGGGCGTTGCTGGCCGTGGTCCGGCCAGTCGCAACATTGACTTTGAGCATCTTGCCGGTTCCGGCTGCCGCTCCCGCCTCACGGATTTCATAGCTGTGATCGCCTTCACTTGGCTTCGAGATCAGCGAAGCCCACTTGCCGTCCACATCAACAACCAGATCGCTAAGCTTGTTTTCACCCTCGAGCAACTGGAGTGATTTGCCTGCCTCACCCGTGCCTTGGATCAGGAAGTCCTGCGCATCGAGCGCTTCGGCCTCTGCCGGGTAGGTGAACGCGAGACCACCGGCAGCCATCGCCTTCATCGTGTCGGCCCCGGCGGTCGCACCAGCCTCAATGGTTTGACCGGCAGCCATCGCTCCGGCCAGTGGCAGGCTCGCGCCCATGTTGCCGAACACGCCATTGCCGAAGACACCCGTGCCAAACAGTGGAACGATCAGCAACGCAACGATGTTGGCGACTTTGATCATTGGGTTGATCGCTGGACCGGCGGTGTCCTTGTACGGGTCGCCGACCGTATCGCCCGTGACCGAAGCCTGATGCGCGAACGAACCTTTTTTCAAAACCGTGCCATGCTCGTCTTTGAGGTCGCCCGATTCGATGTACTTTTTGGCGTTGTCCCAAGCCCCACCACCGGTGGTCATTTGAATCGCCAGGAAGATCCCGACGACGATGCTGCCCATCAATAACCCACCGAGCGCCTTCGGTCCGAGCAAGAAACCAACCACAATTGGTGCGAGCACCGGCAACAAAGCCGGGATCGTCATTTCTTTCAGGGCCGCCTGCGTAACAATGCCGACCGCTTGGGCGTAATCGGGCTTTTCGGTGTAATCCATGATGCCCGGTTTCTCGCGGAATTGACGGCGAACCTCGAGCACCACTGCGCCCGCAGCACGACCGACGGCCTCCATGCTCATGGCGGCGAACAGGCAGGGCAGGATGCCACCGATCAGCAAACCGGCCACAACGAGCGGATCGCCAAGATCGAAACGGATTGGAACGCCGCCGCTCTTGTCCAACTCGGCGGTGTACGAGGCGAACAGCGCGAGCGCCGCCAGACCAGCCGAACCGATTGCGTACCCTTTGGTGACGGCCTTGGTGGTGTTGCCAACCGCATCCAATGGATCGGTCACGCCACGGACTTTTTCATCCATCTCGGCCATCTCCGCAATGCCACCGGCGTTGTCGGTGATTGGACCGAAAGCATCGACAGTGACAATCACGCCGCACAGGGACAGCATCGCCATCGCCGCAATCGCAACGCCATACAGACCGGCGAGTGCAAATGCGATCAACGTTCCAGCAACAATCACCAGCACTGGGAATGCCGTGGCCTTCATGCCGACCGCCAATCCAGCGATGATGTTCGTACCGTGACCGGTCAGGCTGGCTCGAGCGATGCTCTTGACCGGTGCAAATTCAGATGAAGTGTAGTAGTCGGTGATGTACATCAGGCCGATTGTGACGGCCAATCCGACGAGGCTGGCGAGGAACAGGTTGGTGGAGTTGATTCCGGCCCCCGAAACCGTATTGGATGCAAAGAAGAAACCAATCGCGGAAAGAACCACAGAGACCCAGACACCACGGTAGAGGCTGCCCATGATTCCCTTTGGGCTCGAGTTTGCGGGCGCACCAATCGCAAAGATGCCGATGATGCTGGCGATGATGCCAACACCACCGATGATTAACGGGTACATAATCACTGATTCGTTACCCTTGAAGGTCAAGTGTCCAAGCAGCAACGCTGCGATTGCGGTCACGATCAGTGTCTCGAACAAGTCTGCCGCCATGCCCGCGTCGTCACCAACGTTGTCACCGACGTTATCGGCAATCACGGCTGGGTTGCGAGGATCGTCCTCGGGGATGCCAGCCTCGACCTTACCGACCAAGTCCGCGCCGACATCGGCGGCTTTGGTGAAGATACCGCCGCCCAAACGGGCAAACACTGAAATCAAGCTTGCACCGAAACCGAGTCCAATCAGGGCATCAGGATTGAAAACCCCCGCGTCTCGAGGGCTAAATTGGGTTAACAATGCGAGCACGATGATGCCGAGACCAACAACGAACAGACCTGTCACGGCTCCGCCCCAGGTGGCGACACGCATCGCGGCGGGCAAGCCATCCGTGGCGGCCTGCGCGGTGCGCACGTTGGCGCGAACCGCGACATTCATGCCGATAAAACCTGCCGCTGCCGAGGCTGCCGCACCGATCAAAAAGTAAATCGCGGTGGTCCAGTTCAGCGCAAAACCGATCAGAATGAACAAAACTGCGGCAACGATACCAACTGCCTGGTATTGCTTGGCAAGGTACGCCGCCGCGCCCTCTTGAATGGCCGTCGCGATTGCCCTCATGCGGTCATTGCCGTCAGGCATGCGAAGAATGCTGCTGGTCAGGAAAATGCCTGCCGCCAGCGCGAGAAGACCTGCGAGTATTGGAATGAGCACACCACACCTCCGAGAATGTTGTCTAAGACCCAAAGACTCTAACCCAGAGCAACAGGTCGCGCCAAGCTCGAGGATTGATCAATAAAGAGTGTGATCGCCCATTTGAATCATCGGCGACCGCTTTCGGATTTGGCGATGCTCGAGCCCTTTGAGCGTGCGCCGATCACGATGGCCTGAGACGTTTCAATTCATCTTTAGCGGCGACGCGCAAATGGTAGGGCCACTGGACGGCGCGGTGTGCCGCCGCCGCCGACGGCGTTGGGCGCGTTGTTGTTGACCACGTACAAGTAGTTGATGATTCGGTTCAAGTCATCAAAGTAGGCCCCGCTCGAAGCTTGCAAGCCGTGACCGAAGACCCGTTTGACCTCTTCGTTGACACCCTGTTCGGCGGTCAGGTTAAAGCAATCGCAGGCGCTGTCATCGACCACGTATGCGCCGTAATCTTTAAACGCCTGAAAAAGTTTGCGTCCGACGGCGGTTTTGAGGCCCAGTTTTTCGGGTGTTTCACTCGAGGCGATTGCCAGCAACGCACCCATCTCGAGCGCTGGAATCCGACCGCCGTATCCCATGATCGGGTCGCGCAAGTAACCGTCGGCATTCAGGGCGGGCCAACGGAATCCAGGTGTACCGTCATTGTTGATCGCCATGTACTTTTTGCTCCAAAGCGTGACCTTCAAGGCGTGCTGAATCGGGTTCGGGCTGGAGAGTTCGCCGAGGCGGATTGTGCCGCCAATCGAACTCATGCCGCTGCCACCGTGACCGCCTTCGATGCCGGGTCCGTACAGGTCCACATCTTGGGTCACGCCGCCGTAAACGGGACCACCTCGGGTGCAGCGAGCGAGCGGGTTGATCTGCACCAGGGTTCGGCCATCGGCGAGCAAGAAAGCGCTGGCGTTGTTGCTGTTGCCGCTTGGAATCACCCAATCGTCCGGGATGGGCACGGATTTGCGTGCGTTCGGGTTGTACTGCGGTTTTTGACCGGCGCAACGAACCTCCCAGGATGGATTGACGTAAACCGGGCGCTCGGGCGCTCCGGCGGGGACTCGAAAGATGTAATTGACATCGACGATAGAGGTTTTTGCATTGGCGAGTCCGGCGGGAACGAGTTGTGCGTTCGATCCGAGCGGTCGGTTCCAGATGCTATCTGCCGAGAACGGCCACCGCCATGCGTCTCGGGTGCCGTTGCCTTGAATAGCGCTCTGATGCCCGATGTCATTCAGGGGAACATTTGCCAAGCTGTTGGCGGCTGGCACGCAGGCCGATAGGCTGGCGGCTAGACCGGTGAGTATCAGGAACGTAAAGCTTTTGCGCATGTCAACCCTCCAAAGGTCAGAAGCAAATGAACAACGCCCTCGTCTCGAGCGTCACACGGTCAACTTCATTGTTCCATCCGAAGAAAAGACTAAGATGAAAACATCACAACTGGGTTTTCAGATGTGTGACCAGTTCTTTCACACCCGTCAGGCCCGTCGTGAGCATCTCGAGGAATTGTTCTTGCGCGATGGCCGCCTCACCTTCGCTGCCACCCTGAACCTCGATCAATTGTCCGGTTAATGTACCGATGATGTTGATGTCCGCCTGAGCGCTCGAGTCCTCCTTGTAATCGAGGTCCAAACGCACCTGACCATCGACCAGTCCGACCGAAACCGCGCCGATCTCGTGGCGGATCGGCCAGTCATCCAGGCTTCCGGCCCGCGTCATCTTGTCGGCCAGGTCCCAGAGTGCGGCGAATCCGGCGAGAACGCTGGTGACTCGAGTGCCGCCATCGGCTTGAATCACATCGCAGTCAATAATCACTGTTTTGTTCTTGAACAGGTCCAAGTCCAGGCAGGCGCGAAAGGCCCGTCCGAGCAGGCGTTGAATCTCCTGGGTGCGTCCACCAAGGCGTTGCCGTTCGCGTTGCGTGCGTTCGTGCGTGGCTCGAGGGAGCAGTGAGTATTCGGCCATCAGCCAGCCGGTCGGTGGCAGGCGTTTGCCGTCCGGTCCGCGCCGTTCAAGTACGTGTTTGGGCACACTGTTCTCGAGCGTGACCGTGGCGAGGATATGCGTATTGCCAAGGTAGACCAGGGCTGAGCCTTCGGCGTAGGCGTTCACCCCACGTTTGACAGTCAATGGGCGAAGCTCGCGCAGTTCGCGGCCCGTGCGGGCGGGCATCAGGCGACCACGGTTTCTGGACTCAACAGCTTGCGTGCGACCAGTTCGGTGATTTCAAGCAGACGCAATTCACCCTCAACACCGCCGATGACGCTCGAAGTGTGCTGGTAGGAGGCGGGATCGCCGGTCACATAATGCAGCAGTTCGCCGCCGGTTCTGCGAGGGTTCAGAACGCCAGCAAGCTCGAGGTCGTGCGCGACCACTTGGGCCGTGACGCTGGCAGAATCGACAATGGCGACATTTGGCCCGAGTTCGGCGGCGATCACGTCTTTCAAAACTGGGTAATGCGTGCAACCCAGAATCACGGCATCCAGCGCGGGGCGGTCCTGGAGATAATGCCGGACCAACAGCCTGGCCTCGTTGGAATCGGCCAGCCCCTCCTCCACCAACGGCACAAACATCGGGCAGGCTCGAGCCCATACCTCAAAGCCGTAGGCCTCGAGCCTGGATTGGTAGGCACGGCTGGCAACTGTGCCTTTCGTGCCCAGCACACCGATACGACCGTGGTTCCTCGAAACATGCTCGGCAGCTCGAACACCGGGTTCAATCACGCCCCAGAGTGGGACACTCAGGCGCGAGACCAGATCCCCTTCGGGCGCGAGGGCACAACTCGAGGCGGTGTTGCAGGCCATGACGATCGCTTTGACACCCTGATCGAGCAGAAAACTCGAGATTTGTGTGGCAAACTCGCGGACCATCAATGCTGGCTTGCGACCGTAGGGCAGGCGGGCGGTGTCGCCCAGGTAAATGAAATCCTCTCCGGGCAGGCGTTCGCGCAACGCTTTCAGGACGGTCAGGCCGCCCACACCCGAGTCAAAGACCCCGATGGGCGCTCGAACGTGCTGGCTTTGATTTGACAATTTTTTGACGGGGGTCTCACTCACAGCCGAGATTGTACCTTGATAACTTGAGGCTCGGTCGAGCACCATCTCTTGGCCTCACGTAGTAGCATTCTCCTCATGGAGGCCCACCATCACCTGCAAGCCCTCGGCCTGACCGAGTACGAGGCTCGCGCTTACGTGGCGCTGTTGGGTCTGGGTCGGGCGCAACCGGCCAAAATTGCACGGCATTCCAAGATTCCGCGGCCCAAAGTTTACGAAACGCTCGAACGGCTCGAGGCCCGAGGTCTGGCGACGCGCACGCAGGTTTCACCGCTCGAATATGCGCCACTTTCGATGCGCGAATACTTGGCCCGGTCGCGGCGCGAGTTCGATGGACGGCTCGAGGATTTGGAACGCGCCTTGGTGCGTCTGACACCAGAACCCGCACCTGAGGCGGTCTACCCGTTGCGCGGTGAGGCCGCCGTGCTCGGCTTGATTGAGGATTTGATCCTGAATGCTCGATGCAGCCTGCACTTGGCTGGCCCCGAGGCCATGCTCGATACGCTCGAGGCCCGCGCCGGTCGCGGCGTGAACATCTCGAGGGCCATCCTTAAAGACCAGCCCTCAATCGCGGCAGAGGGTCAAACGCCGTTGCTGGTCGCTCGAGATTCCGAGGCGGCAGTCGTGGCGCACTTGGTCGAATCCGCGCCCACTGAAGTCCACGGCGTTCACACGCACAATCCGGTGATCGTGCGTTTGGTTGAGGGGTACATCAATCTGGCAGCCCAACATTCAATGGCACAGAAGTCAATGGGTCAGAAGTCAACGGGCCAGAAGCCTCGGGCGTAACCAGCTAAACTGAACGGCATGAAGTTGGTCAAACGCAGCCTGGAAGACCCGGCCCAAGCGTCGCGAGACGAAGAACTTGCGGTCAAGATCATGGCGCATTTTGCACATGATGCTCCCTTCCCTGAGGGTGAGGCGGGCATCTCGAGGTTCGGGCACACCGCACCGGTTCCAACCCCGTTTGCGCTGCCGTGGTCGCTCGAGCCGAACGAACGCTGGTTGGCGCATCAGTTCGGCACATTTTTTTTTGGGCTCGAGTCTCGCGGCGATTTTCGCAGGGCGGGTGCGGCGGCGTTGCTGTTGACCTCGCACGGCTTGCGCTTGATGCTCGGCACGGGCGGACCGGAACGGCCCAAAGGTTGGACGCACGCCAAACGCAGCGACATTCACGCGCCAGCCTCAAAGATTGAAACCTACCAATTTCGTTTCATAGAACTCGAGGAGATCGGCGCGGCGGACCTGATGTACCTGCGCTTCTGGCGGCTCGAGCAACTGGTCTTGCGTGTCCAATGGGCACGAAGCCTGGGGGCGATGATCGCTGGTTTGAAGTTGCTCGAGAAACAGGCTCCAGCGCTGGAGAATGGCGTGGTCAACATCGGCAAACCGAAATCAGAAAAGTTAGAGATTCGGCTGAACGATGCAAACGATCATGTGATCGAAGTGCTTGGCAAGCAACGCTAGATCTTCGCCGCCCGAACCGTTCCGCTCGAGGACCGCACCACCAAGCGCACCGGCAAAAGTTGACCACGTGCGGGTTTGCCCTCGAGCAATTCGAGCATGATCGTGGCAGCAGTATGTCCGAGCAATCGCAACGGTTGATGCACGGTGGTCAAACGTGAACGCACCGGCTCAAGCGGCAGGTCATCGAAACCGGTCACGCTGATGTCCTCGGGAATGCGCAAACCACGATCCTCGAGTGCCTGCATCGCGCCGAGCGCCATCTCGTCGCTGGCACAGGCGAGGGCGGTGAACTGCAAACCGGCCGTGAGTGCCTGCACAATCGCCCGATAACCGCCAAGTTCACTGAACTGACCGTCCAGGATCAGGGTTGGGTCATACTCGATACCGGATTCCTCGAGCACCATGCGGTACGTCTCGAGGCGCACTTGGGCGGTCTGACCGAAGGTCTCGAGTTGCACTTGGGCGGTCTGATCGCGAGGTCCGCCGGTCAAATGCGCGATTCGTTTGTGTCCAAGCCCAAGCAAGTGCTGCATCACCTGGCGCATTCCGAACCGGTTGTCCACCTCAACCCAGGCATCGTGTTCGATGTTGTTGGCATCACTGATGATCACGAATGGAATCTTGCGGCGACGCAGCTCCTCGGGCCTCGAATCGCTCAGGTGCACTCCAGGTACGATCACACCGGCACAATGGCCAGGATCGTCGTTCTCGAGGATGCGCACCACGTAACCGGCATCGACGAGCGCCTCCTGGATCAAATCGACCAGCAGTGTATAATACGGGTTACGCAAACTGTTGTTCGTGAACCGTGTGATACCGATCACGGTTCTCGAGCGACGCGCCAGTTGCCGTGCACCGATGTCTGGTACGTAACCAAGTTGTTCGATCACCTCGAGCACTTTGGCACGGGTTTCGACATTGACACCGGTACGGTTGTTCAGGGCACGTGAGACAGTACCGGTGGAAACTCCGGCGACGCGGGCAACTTCAAAGATGGTCGGTTTGGTCATGACAGGGTTCACCGGTGTTGGAGCAAAGAAGATGTGAAGTGTGTAGTTGCAGGTGAGCGTGGTTCTCGAACATCACGGGTAGAATAGATTGGCAAGACAACTTGGTGTTTGCAATCACAAACCTCGAGCGGATGAACTCGAGGTTCGCAGCCCATTGGTTCGATCAAGTTGATAGAAAGCTCAGACTCATCCTTTCACGCCGCTCGAGACAGCGCTTTTGACGAACCAGCGTTGGAAGATCAGGAAGACCAGCAGGGTCGGTAGGGTCGCCATCGCTGCGAATGCGAGCCGGTCGCCCCAGTTGAACGGAGCCTGTCCAAAAAACGTCTGCATCGAGAGCGGCAACGGCGAGAATTCATCACCCTGTACGGTCATGACCGGCCAGAGCAGATCGCCCCAACGGGCCAAGAATTGCAGGATCGCCACGGTCGCAAAGACCGGCCCGGACAGTGGCATCATAATGCTCCAGTAGGTTCTGAACTTGCTCGCCCCATCAACGGTGGCGGCCTCCTCGAGTTCCTTGGGCAATCCAATGAAAAACTGGTAAAACAGGTAGATCGAGAAGGCGTTTGCCACCAATGGAATGATCTGCACGTGATAACTGTTGATCCAGCCGAATTGATTGACCAGCAACAGCAATGGAACTGCAATCGCTTGGAAGGGAATGATGACAAGCGAGACCACCAAGGTGAGTAGGAAATCTCGACCAACGAAGCGAAAACGGGCCAACGCATACGCGAACAAACTGTTGACACCCAGCCCGAGTACGACAGTCGTAATCACCACCAAAAGCGAGTTCAGGAAGGCGCGAAAGAACGGCACGCGGTCGAAGACATCCTGGTAATTCTGAAAGCCGATGTTACCGCTCGGGATGAAGGCGTTGGCACTGGTCATGTCCTTCATGATCTGCAACTCGTCGTTTTTGATGCTCGAGACGAACATGAACACGAGTGGAAACAAAAAGAACGCGGCGAGTGCGATCAGCAGCAGGTAATTGAGGAACAGCGAAACGCCCTTAAAGTTTTGAGAGCGGCGGCGAAGTTGCGCGGCCTCGTTTGGCGTTTGCTGCATGGCTGACGTTGGGCGGCTCATGAGATCTGCCTTTCTTCGCGCACCAAGACACGTTGCAGCAAGGAGATCGAGAGGACGATCACGAAGTACACCACCGCAATCGCACTGGCCGAACCAACACTTTGTTCGCGGTAGCCCAAATCGACCATGCGCATGACGACCGTGCGAATCGAATCAATCGGAATGCCGCCGCCAGACTTCGAGATCACTTGCGTTTGATCAAACAGTTGAAAGGCATAAATCGTGGTGGTGATCACCACAAAGATCAAGGTGTTGCGCAATTGAGGCAAGGTCACGCTGACGAACTGCCGCCAGTGACTTGCGCCATCGATGCTGGCGGCCTCGTAGAGTTCACCAGGAATCCCTTGCAGGCCTGCGAGGAAGATCAGCATTTGAAAACCGACACCCTGCCAGATCGAAAGGATCATCACGGCGGGCATGGCAAGGTTCGGGTCTTGCAGCCAGTTGTACCCTCCCAGAACCCCGAAACTGATGGTTTTCAGGAACTGATTGATGAACCCGTCCGGGGTGTAAAGCAGCACCCAAATCACGGCGACAACCGCCATCATCGTGGCGACCGGCGTGAAGTAAATCGTGCGGAATAAATTCATCGCCTGCAATTTCTGGTTGACCAGCATCGCTAAGCCCAGCGCCAGGGCGGATTGAATCGGCACGACGACAATGGCGAAGTAAAAATTGTTCTGCAAAGCACGCAGGAACGCCGGACCCTCGAGACTGTTCGGATCGAACAGTCGCACGTAGTTGCGTAAACCGACGAATTCGGTGGGCAAGTTCGGGTTGGGGATCAGGCGTTGATCAGTGAACGAAAAGTAGAACGCCATCAGGAACGGCACGATCAGAAACAAGGTCAGCATCAGCAGACCCGGAAGCGAGAACAGCCAAGCGGTCAGTTGCTCACCGTCCTGATGCTTGGCCCGAGGTGGCGTGGTTGAGATTTTGGGCGGCGGAGGTGGAACACTGCGTTTTACAGCCTCACGTCCAATCGGGACGTTAGCGGGTGATTTCTGGCTCACACTGATCTCCTTTCCGGCGCGTGCCGGATGCGTTGTTGTGGTGTGGACGAGTATAGCCTCTGGTCCTGTGCTCGAGAGAATGACAAAAAATTGAATACGGCTGAATCTCGAGTCGAACCATCTGCAAGCTGACCTCCGTAAACGCTTGCAAGCTTTTCTTAAAAAGCCGCCCCTCGAGCATTCTCGGGGGACGGCTTTTTGCATCACGCCAAAGGCTTACTTGTTTGGATAGCCTTTGTTGTCGGAAATGTTCTGATCGATCCTCTTCGCGGCCTTGTCGAGTTCTGACTTAATGTTGCCACCGGCGACAATGTTGTTCATCGCTTCGGCGAAGGCAGCGGTGATCGTTGGGTACGCTGGCGTGACTGGACGCACGACGGCGATACCGGCCTCGAGTTGATCCTGGTAGACGGCCAATGGTCCGCCGTCGGCGAAGCGCTTGTCTTTCTTCAGGGCGCTCTCGGTGGCTGGAACCGCTCCGTTGACATCCGTGAGGCGGATGATTTCGCTGTCGGTCATCAAGAACTTGATGAATTTGGCTGCGCCTTCTTGGTTCTTGCAATCGCTGGTGATGCCGAAGTTCCATGAACCCGAACCGGTTGCGGTGCGGACACCGAATCGTGGCATGGGCAAAAGCACCAGGTCATCGCCGAGCGCCTTCTTGTAGTCGGGGTAGGTCCAGTGACCAACATAAGAGAGGGCTGCCTTCTTCTCCACAAAGTCGGAATCTCCGGCTGGCTTGGTGTTGACGTAACCCTTCTTCACCAAGCCCTGAATGTAGGTCATGGCTTTGACGCTGGCCTCACCGTTGATCGTACCATTGGCCTTCTGGTAGCCGTTGCGGTCGATCAAATCGCCACCGAAGCTTTGCAGGATTGGCGAGAAGCCGTAGGTAAA
Organism: Deinococcales bacterium; assembly: GCA_031418155.1. Lineage (GTDB taxonomy): Bacteria > Deinococcota > Deinococci > Deinococcales > JAAFIG01 > JANOWZ01. The sequence goes on along the minus strand of JANOWZ010000305.1, from coordinate 1,887 downwards.
CCATTCACCGACACCGTAATTGAACTTCATGTCCAATGGGAATACCAGACCAGATGCTTTGAGCTTGCGCAGAGCGTTGTCGAACTCGGTGCGGGTCCAGCGGTTTTTGATGCTGGTTGGGATGCGCACACCAGCCTTGCTCAGCAGCGCTTTGTTGCCCCAAATGGCCAGACCAGATTCGACCTGACCGAGGCTGTAAAGCTTACCGTTGTAGGTGCCTTGCGCAATGATCGAAGGCAAAATGTTGGCTTTCGTGTCGGCATCGATGTACTTGTCCATTGGGACAAGCTTGCCAGTCCAGGCGTAGTTGTACGTGTTTGGACCATCGAAATCCAAAACGCAGGGCAGTTTGTCTGCGAGTGCGGCGGCATTGACCTGATCGTTGAACGAACCCTCAGGCAGCGACACGAGTTCAACGTTGACGCCGTTGTTGGCATCGTTGAACGACTTGACACTCGCGGCCATGGCTTCGCGTTCGCCCCCCTGACCGGAGTGGTGCCAGACTTTGATCGTGGCTTCTTGGGCCAGGATCATCGGTGCGACGGCGGCGCTCAAACCGAGGGCCAAAAGGACTTTGTTGACGTTCATGTGTGCCTCCAACGGGTATTTCACGAGAGGTCTGCGGGCCGAAAGAGAACCTGTTTGAAGCGAAAATCTCGAGGGTTTGCAAAAAGTACCCAGCGAGAAAGCACTGCATCACGGACACCGATGACGTGTTTGATTCAAAGACCGTAAGCGCTTACGAAGCTTAGACGACCCTGGTACTTGCTGTCAACCTCCTATCTTCACAGTGAATTTGTGCAGTCTCCCTAGAGCCAACACAGCCGTACCACCTGGGTTTTCGAAACGCAACGTTCAGGTAACGTGCCCAGGGAGTCGCAATCGTGGTCAGAGTCGACAAGGGTTGGTTCAAACATCGCGTCTGACCCTGCGTTTAACCTTGAATGCGGGAAACTCGAGCACAGGCCAGCAATGGCAGCGTTTTAACTCAGCTATAGCTGCCTGCACAAAATAAAAGAACCCAGTTCAGAACTCTGTCAGGGTTCAAGGACTACAACCTAACGATGCTGAACGATCCCGCCCAAATTGCCAACTTCGAGCACCCAAAAGGTGCGGCTCGTCCCATTGCCTCACAAACACCAGAATCCAAAACCGTCTCAAGGCGCACACACCGCGAATGGCCCGTCACCATCGGTCTGCTGGCTCTGATCCTGCTGGCCATCGGTTTCGCCATTAGACCGCAAATCGTTGCGAGCCGATTGGCCGCCCTCGAGTACCCCCCCATTGTGGTCAGCGTCAGCGGCGAGGTCGCACATCCGGGAACCTACGAATTGCCCTGGGGCGCACGTACCAAAGACGCGATTCGAGCGGCTGGCGGCACAACCAGGGCCGCAGAATCCAGCCTTTTAAACCCGGCTGCACAACTCGAGGATGGCGAGCACCTGCTCGTGCCCGGACGCGCTACAAAGGTCAATGCCGTGCAACTCACAGACAAAACCGCACCCGGCGAGCGCGTCAACCTGAATACCGCAGGTGCGGCGCAACTCGAGGCGCTGCCGGGGGTTGGACCGAAATTTGCCGCCCGCCTGATCGAGGGCAGACCGTACTCGAGCTTTGAGGACGTGGATCGCGTCAAAGGCGTCGGCCCGAAGATGCTCGAGAAGCTCAAGAACCTCGTGCGTTTTTAAACCGGACATGACGCGCACCCATCAACCGCTGAGACGGTCGAATCAAACCCGTCCAGTCGAAATCGGCACAGCGAATTTGATCGCCTTGAACTCGAGCATCACGACATTTCCGGTGCTCGGGGCACTCGGACTGATCCTGGGGATTGTGCTGCGAAGCGCCAGAATCGACTGGCCGTTGGTGCTGATGGCCAGCGCCTTG
>JANOWZ010000304.1:0-1712 GCA_031418155.1 Deinococcales bacterium | reverse complement strand
TGACCATGTCTCGCTTCGAGACGGCGAATGGCAAACGCCAACGCATGTTCTACCCCCTCAAACTCGAACGGAAATTCGTTGCGTTCTTCACGCTGGGTTGGACGCTGGTCCATCCGATCACGCCCGAGAGCCCACTCTGGGAGCAAACCGAATCTGACCTGATCGAATCACAAACAGAATTCCTGATCGTGCTGCAAGGATTGGATGACATCGTATACCAGAAGATGCACTCGAGAACCTCGTATGTGGCCGATGAGGTGATTTGGAACGCGAAGTTCGCGAACATGTACTTGAAACGACCCGGCCCCGTCTCGATTGACGTGCGTCGTCTGAGCGATTTTGAACGCCTGGAATGAAACAACGGTTCCGGTTCTGCGGCTCGAGAAAAAATGAATGCCGGGGCAAAAGAGGATGCCCCGGCATGTGCTCAACTGGATTCAATCGTGATTGCAGCGTGCCAGCCAATCGACGCTCCAGGCCACACCCTCATCCATGCGTTCTGGCCCCGCACCAAAAATGTGAAACACGTGACCAGTCTCGAGCTTGTTCAGTCTCTGTGCAAACAAAATGACCACAAAAACAAGCTCGAGGCTGGTTTCTCAAGCTTGTCCAAATCGAAACCGAACTTACTGCGGCAAGAGAACCGTATCAATGGCGTGAATCACACCGTTGCTGGCAGGCACATCAGCAATGATCACCTTGGCACCATTGAGCAAGACGTTCCCATCCTTGACCGAAACGGCGATGAACTGACCGTTCAAGGTTGTGGCCGGTTTGCCATCCAGTTTCAAGGCATCAGCAGCCATGACCTTGCCTGCCAGCACGTGGTACGTCAAGATTGCCACCAAACGCGGCTTGTTCTCCGGCCTCAACAGAAACTCAACCGTACCTGCTGGCAGCTTTGCGAACGCATCGTTCGTTGGTGCAAACACTGTCAATGGGCCAGGCCCCGACAGGGCTTCGACCAAACCGGCGGCCTTCACCGCAGCCACCAACGTCGAAAAATTGCTGTTTGCTGAAGCAACCGTCACGATGTTGCCCACGGCGGCGGGTGCGACTGCTGGAGCGGCAGCGGCGGTAGGCTTGGCGGCTGGAGCGCACGCTGAGAGCGAAACGGCAACAAGCAAACCGAACCCAAGAGCAAGAACGTTCTTCATGGTGAACCTCCAAAATACAACCTGTGAACGGCTGAAGCGCAGCATACGCTTCACTCGAACAAAGCAATTTTCGTGTACGTCACAGTCAGTCTGAGATTTCAGATCGGGTTCGCGCCTGCGTGCGTGAAAACGGCTCAACAATGCCTGAGAAATGCACACTTGCAGCTTTGATCGGGCAAGCTTTGCTTGGTTCTCGAGGTCACTTGCAGAATGAAATCAACTCTTCACGAACCCAATCGAGTCAATCGCCACAACGAATCCTCGAGCGCAGCATCGGTGTCTTGACCGTACCCGCCAGACCACGGTTGACCACCAATCTCGAGGATGCCCATGCCATTAAAACCGTGCTCGAGGAAAGTGTCGAAGATTATTTTGGTTCTGACCGTGCAAGTTTCAGTTGATCCTCGAGATCAGTCGCCGAAAGACCACCGCAATTTGCGGGCAGCACGTGCAGCAAACTGCGCCAATCCGAAAACGCTTGATCGTCCAAGTACACCGTCGGTTTTGCCAGGAAGCCCACGAAGCAATCCTCGAGCCCAAGATCTCGAGCACTGG
>JANOWZ010000303.1:0-5765 GCA_031418155.1 Deinococcales bacterium | reverse complement strand
GAGTAACAATTTGTTCATTGCGACCTCCTGATGTGAGGGCTGAATTGGCCCTCAGAAGAACATGCGCAGTCAAGAGCGGCTTCGGTTGGACGCGCCATTCAGTTCAATGATTTCCTCCTTGTTTTGGAAAATCAGACTATCAGTGTTTGTGCCAAGAAACAAACCGCTCGGGTTTTTATACCGCCTGTCAATGATCTCACCGCCGGGTGTTCGTTGCGAACATTGGCATGAAAAGCAACTCGAGTTGTTGCTCGAGTGTGTTGAAGCCATGACCTAAGGCGTGCGTCAAAGTGGCCCCCGTGTGAAAGTCGGTTTCGGGTTTGGCTCGAGGGAATTCTGGGCAGCCCAAGCGCTGTAGGGTGTGCCCTTGGGCGCACCATTTGTACACGAGTGGTGTTGCTCTGTGAACCTGATGCTCGAGGGGATTCTGGCTCGAGGTTCGCTCTATGCGCCGCACTGTGCCCATGCAATACTGAAGTCCAGGCACAATTCACTCCCTTTTTGCTCGAGTTCGCGCCGGTCATTCTGCCATTTTCATATTCGTTTTCTTCCGCAACGACCCTCGCCTGCTCGCTCAGTTCGGATGACTCGCTGACCCCACCCAGCTTGCAGTCACGCACAACACCGAAGGGGTGAACCACCGCGTTCAAACCGGACTTCGTTTGTTCTCCTGCCCATTCAGGAGGGTTCTGATCGTGTGATGCCCGCACGTGAACCCGCGACTCGAGGAGGCTCCGATGACGTTTCACAACCGTTGGTTTGGCCTGACCTGTGCTGCCGTTCTGCTGGCGGTGCTGGTCGCCTGTCCTGGTGGTTCAACCACACCGCCAGACAACACGAACACAGACACGGCAAAGTTTGATACCGCCAAGTTTGATGGCACCGCCAAGTTCGGTCAGTGAGGAGCACATCATGAAGGCATCCAATTTGAAATCATTTGCGTTTGGCTTCGGTATCGCCATTTCCGCGTTGGGCCTGTACGCGCTGGCGGCAACACTGAACACCTTCAAAGCCGGTGATGTGGTCAGCTCGAGCAAAATCAACGAGAATTTTGCCAACCTCAACACCGGAAAGCAAGACCGTGTTGCGGCAACCTGCGTGGAAGGCTCGAGCATTCGCGTGATCGCCGCCGATGGCACGGTGACGTGCCAAACCGACAACGGTGGAGCGGGCAGCCCATTCCAGTTTGGTGCGACCCTCAATGGCGCAGATGGGGCCAAAGCTGGATTGAACGTCAGTAACACTGGTGGAACGGGAATTCAAACATCAGGTGACATTGGCTTGGTTGCCAAGACAACCGGTACGACGGCAAACGACAATGGTGTATTCGCTTCTGCAACCAATGCCGCTGCGGTTGCGTTGCGAGCCGATGCAACTGGTGGTGGTGTCGCCGGTGAATTCAACGGCAAGGTCAAAGTGAGTGGCGAAATCACGTCTGCGAACGCGGTGGGATTCAACGACAGTTTTGACGTATCCGAACAAGCAGTGAAAGCCGCTGTGACCGAATTGTCATCTGTCACATTGAACGCGACAGCCGCAGGTTTTGCCACAGTGACAGCCGACTTCGTTGCGGACCTTACCCACATAAATGGACAAACCGATCGTGCGGATTTTCAGCTCTCACAGACCTCAGCGTCCGCGATTGGAGGCAATGACTCTGCACGCGCAGTAATTTCCATCCCGGCAAGTTTTCCCACATTTACAGCCCCTGACAGTTTGATCTCTCCTGTCTCGTTAACCACGACATTTCCTGTCGTGGTTGGAGCAAATACGTTTTTCTTGAATGGACAAGCCAACAGTGGGGTTGGCACTCGGCAATACTCTACCGGTCTCGTCAAGATGACAGCCATTTACGTGCCCAAAAAGTACTGATTGACTTGCTGGCCCCAACACGTGAACAAACACTGTTGATGCCAAAACACTGGAGATTTCTCGAACAAGAACTCGAGAAATCTCCTGCCCATTCAAGGCAACGAAGTCGTTTCAAGAGCGCAGTCCCAAAGCGGTTCCATTCAAATTGAAATGGTCCACATCTCGAGCTTGATGCTTTTTGGAGGTCGTCCCGATGAAACACGCCAGGATCTTCACCAGCCTGATTACTGTGCTGTCTTTCGTATTCGTTCTGGTGGCCTGCACACCCGCCGCCCCGTCCACACCGACACCAACCGACACGACGCGCCCCACCGTCACCAGCGTGACCTCGACCAGCAACACCAGCCTGAACGTGGTCTTCAGTGAAGCCATCGTCGGTGCAGCAACCGCCAGCAATTTCTCGATCACACCAGCTTTGGATGTCACCGCCGCCAGCGTCTCGAGCGATGCCAAAACCGTGACCTTGACCAGTGCTTCACAAACCAAAAACACAAAATACGCTTTGGGTCTTTCCCCGAGTCTTGCGGACGCGGCGGGCAATCTGGTTGATCCGACACCAGCCTCCAATTTGGCGTTCACGGGTCGTGGGGGCAACCTGACCCTGACCGTCACGGGCTTGCCGGATGGGGCGGCTGCCAATGTGCTGGTGACGGGACCGGATGCGTTCAGTCAACCGGTGACGGGAACATCGGTGGTGCTCGAGAACTTGGGATCTGGAAAGTACGATTTTGCGGTCAAAGCGGTCAAGCCGGACAGTGCGACGTTTTCGGATGACTCGAGCCCGAAGTCCTTGGATTTCGTGACGGGTGGGGCTGTGGCGTTGAGGTACGTTTGTTCGGGCGTGAAACCACCGGATGCGAATTTGGATGCAGTGTTGCAGGCAGCGACAGCAAAGGCAACGTACAATTGTGCAGATCTTGCGAAGATCACCAGTTTAGATGCTTTCTCTAAAGGAATTGTCAAGATTGATGGCATTCAATATGCCACTGGATTGACTGAACTAGCTCTTTTTGACAATCAGATCAGTGTTTTACCAGCAAAAATCTTTGATAAATTAACTCAATTGACCAACCTACTCCTCTTTCAAAATCAGATTGGTATTTTACCGGCGAATATCTTTGATCAACTAACCAAATTGACCTTTCTAAACCTTGAAAGCAATCAGATCAGTGTTTTACCAGCGAGCATCTTTGACAAACTAACTCAACTGACCGGCCTGGAGCTTCCCAACAATCGGATCAGTGCTTTACCAGCGAACATCTTTGACAAATTAACTCAACTGGATATTCTATTCCTTGACAACAATCAGATCAGTGCTTTACCAGCGAATATCTTTGATCAATTAACTCGATTGGGAATTCTACGACTTGCTAGCAATCAGATCCGTGCTTTACCAGCAAACGTTTTTGACAAATTAACCCAATTGCGCTCTTTAGACCTTTCCAGCAATCAGATCGGTGTTTTACCGGTGAACGTCTTTGATCAATTAACCAAATTGGCTGATCTTACTCTTATAGAAAATTGTCTCGCCACCGAACAACAACCTGCAAAAACCATTCTCATTCCCGTCGCAGGAATCGCAACAAAAGACAGCAAGCCCAAAGCAGGTTGTCCACAAAAAACCATTCAACTGACCAGCCTCACACCGACACTTCTGACCCCGGACCACATCGCGGCAGGAGAAGAAAACGTCTACTTGACAGTCCGTATCGACGGTGACCCGCAAGAAAGGGTTGGTCCATTGCTGGCAAAATCAGGGGCGACAACAATCATCAACAAACCCTTTTACGTGCTGTTTGAACTCAAACTCGAACTCTGGGCGCTAATCCCACCACCAACAGACCTCAAGATCGGTGAAGTCACCGTGCCCATCGCGGGTTACACGCCAGGTGCTTTTGAGACCACACTGGATGGTTCTGGCGCAAGTTACGCGATCAACATCAAAAAGCAATAACCTGCCAGATCCCAACCTGAACCAGCAAAACAAATCCCCTCGAGCACGGGTCACGAGGGGATTCTCTCTCGAGGTTCGCTCTATGCGCCACACCGTGCTCATGCAATACTGAAGTCCAAGCACATTTTTACGTTCCCCCTTTTTTGCTCGAGTTCGCGCCGGTCATTCTGCCGTTTTCATGTTCGCTCTCTTCCGCAACGACCCTCGCCTGCTCGCTCATTTCGGATGACTCGCTGACCCCACCCAGCTTGCAGTCAGGCACCACGCCGAAGGGGTGAACCACCGCGTTCAGACCAGATTTCGTGCGTTCTCCTGCCCATTCAGGAGGGTTTTGATCGTGTGATGCCCGCATGTGAACCCGCGACTCGAGGAGGCTCTTGATGAAATTTCACCCCCGTTGGTTTGGCCTGACCGGTGCTGCCATCGTCTTGGCGACACTCGTGGCCTGCCCCACTGCAACGACCACACAGCCCACAGCCCAGACCATCACCTTCACCGGCCTGACCGACAAATCCGTTGGCGATCCGGCAGTCACACTGACCGCCACAGCCTCGAGCGGGCTTGCCGTCAGCTTCAGTTCGCTCACGGCAGCAACCTGCACGGTCGCCACTGGCAAGGTCAGCCCCATTGCAGTGGGAAAGTGCACCATTGCGGCAGACCAGACTGGCAACGCCACTTTCGCCGCCGCGCCACGTGTTGAGGGCAGCTTCAACATCAAGGCGTGCGTGCCAGTGGTGCTCAACAACAACGCCCTCACCACCTGGACGCTCAAACGGGTCATCACCGGTGGCAGCGCCGCCTACTCACCGCTCGAGGTGGTGCTCACCGGGCTGACGGGCAGCAATGTTGACAGCACAGATTCCATCAAGGTCGATTCCACTGGAACAATCACGGCTTGCACCAACAACGTGACGTTCACGCTCACGCTGTCCCAAGGCGGCAGTGCGCGTGGAGTCCTGACACTGAACGGAACCATCGATTCAACGGTGGCGAACCAACCGATCAGCGGCAATTTCACCAGTACCGGCATTTTGAACACGACAACAGGTTTGTCCGAAGTCGGCACGTTCACAATGACGCACAACTGATTGTTCTTCGATCCAAGCAAGCCACTCGAGGTTCCTGCGCGAGTGGTTTGTTTCAGGTTGCCAACAGCACCTCGAGCTTGATGGCCTCAATCTTCACGGCCCGAGGCCGCATGGTGAATCAATATCGCGGCGGCGACGCTGGCATTTAGGGATTGCACTTTGCCGCGCACCGGAATCGAAACCAGTTCGTCACATTTGTCACGCACGAGTCGGCGCATCCCGTCACCTTCGGACCCGATCACCAAGGCGAGGGGACGGTCGTAATCCAGGCTCGAGAGCGGCACGCTGGACTCACCCGCCGCACCGTAAACCCAGATGCCGCGTTCTTTGAGCAGATCAATTTCTCGGGGCAGGTTTTTGACTTGAATCAAGGGCAGGTGCGCCGTTGCACCAGCAGACGTTTTGACCACAGTCGGTGAGAGCGGTGCGCTGCGTCGTTCCTCGACCATCACACCATGCGCCCCGAGGACTTCGGCGCTGCGGATGATCGCACCAAAATTGTGTGGATCGGTGATGCCATCGAGCAACACCAGCAAGACTTTTTCACCCCTGGATTCGGCCAACTCGAACGCATCCTCGAGTTCGCTCCAAGTGACCTCTTCAACTTCGGCGACGACACCTTGATGGTTGGTGGTTTTCACGGCCCGGTCCATCTCGAATCGTGAAACCCATTCGAGTTCCACGCCCGCTTTTTGCACCGCCATCTCGAGGTCTCGGGTGAATTTCGCCTCGATGCCTTCGGCGGCATAGACACGGGACGCGGAACCGTCACGCAACGCCTCAAGCACCGGATTTCGACCGTAGATCAGCATGACTTGAGCTTACCGTGAATTGGTTTCGGCTCAAACCTG